>JACMOQ010000422.1 GCA_014377905.1 Acetobacteraceae bacterium
ATCCGGCTGGGCCGCGGGCGTCGGGCGTTTTGCCGGGCCGGATTCGCGGGAGATGGCGGAGTCTGACCTGATCGTTGTCTGGGGCGGCAATCCGGTTGCGACCCAGGTCAACGCGATGATCCATATCACCCGCGCCCGCAAGGAACGCGGCGCCAAGCTGGTGGTGATCGATCCCTATCGCACCGGGACCGCGCTAGTTGCCGACATGCATCTGGCGCTGCGGCCGGGCACCGATGCGGCGTTGGCGTGCGCTGTCATGCATATGGCGTTCCGTGACGGGCACGCGGACCGCGCTTACATGGCGAAATATGCCGATTGCCCGGACCGGCTGGAAGCGCATCTGGCGACGCGCGGGCCCGCCTGGGCGGCGGACATCACCGGGCTGACAGTGGCCGAGATCGAGGCATTTGGCGCGCTATATAATTCCACCCCTCGCAGCTTCATCCGCAGCGGCTATGGCTTCACCCGGATGCGCAATGGCGCAACCGCGCTGCATGCGGTGACCTGCCTGCCGACGGTAACCGGCGCCTGGCAGCACGAAGGCGGCGGCGCGCTATGGGGCCAGCGATCGATCTATCATTGGGACAAAACCCTGATCGAAGGCCTGGATGCGGTCGATACCAGGACCCGCGTGCTGGATATGAGCCGGATTGGCGCAATCCTGACCGGGGAGGATAAAGGGGCGCCGGTCCACGCCATGCTGGTGCAGAACAGCAACCCGGCACTGGTGGCGCCCGACAGCAACAAGGTGCGGCGCGGGCTGTTGCGCGACGATCTGTTCGTCGCGGTGCACGAACAATTCATGACCGAAACCGCGTTGCTCGCCGATGTGGTGCTGCCGGCGACGATGTTCATGGAACATGACGACCTCTACGGCGCCAGCGCCCATAGCCATATCCAGATTGGCGCCAAGCTGATCGCGCCGCCTGGGGAATGCCGGTCGAACCATGAGGTGATCGCAGAGCTTGCCCGGTTGCTGGGGGCAGAGCATCGCGGCTTTAACATGTCGGCGATGGCGATCGTGGACGAAACCCTGCGCGCCTCGGGCTGGCCGTCAGCGGCCGAGGTGCAGGCGGGACACTGGCTCGATATCATGCCGCCGTTCGAGGACGCGCATTTCCTGACCGGGTTTGGGCATGCTGACAAGAAATTTCATTTCGCTGCCGATTGGAGCAAGATCGGCCCCGACCATGCCGGGATGCCCGTTCTCCCCGACCAGTTCAACGCCCATGACCAGGCGAGCGAGGACTATCCGTTCCGCCTGGTGACTGCGCCGGCGCGGCAATTCCTCAATTCGACCTTCACCGAAACCCCGACATCGCAAAAGCGCGAGGGCCGGCCGACCCTGCTGATCCATCCCGGTGACGCCGCAAGGATCGGGGTGGTCGATGGCGGGCTGGTGCAGTTGGGCAATATGCGGGGCGAGGTGTTGCTCCACGCGAAGATTTTCGACGGCTTGCAGCCCGGCGTCGTGGTGGCGGAAAGCGTCTGGCCGGCGGCCGCTCATATAGGTGGCGTGGGGATCAACGCACTGACGTCGGACGCACCAGCGTTTCCCGCGGGCGGGGCAGTGTTTCACGACACCGCGATCTGGGTGCGCGATGCGGCGGCCGCTTTGGCAGTGGCGGCGGAATGACGGGAAAAAGGTAAACGCAATGGATGATCTGACCGCCGCCCGCGCTGCGATGGACGGCTTCATGGCTGCCTTCAACGCCGAGGACGCCGAGGCGCTGCGCACCACCTGGTTCCACTTCCCGCATGTCCGC
>JACMOQ010000423.1 GCA_014377905.1 Acetobacteraceae bacterium
ATGGTGCGGCCCCTGCAAAGCCATCGGCCCGGCCCTTGAAGATATCGGCGCCGAACTCGCCGGGCGGATTACCATCGCCAAGGTCAACATCGACGAAAACCCGATGACCCCGAACCAGTTCGCCGTGCGTGGCATCCCAACTCTGATCCTGTTCAAGGACGGCAAGCCGGTCGACACGCTAGTTGGTGCCCGCCCGAAAAGCGCGCTGAAAGCCTGGATTGAGTCAAAAATTTAGTCCCACCGCTACCCCCCTCTCCCGCCGGGGGAGGGCCAGGGCGCCACGCGCGTAGCCAGTTAATTTCGACATCGTAACAAATAAGTCGCAAAACTACCCGCCGCTTACACTTCTAAAAAATGCAAAACCGGCGCCACCACCCCGGCCACTATCGCAGCAACCGGCGCCGCCTCCGGCATGGGCGGCCTCACCTTGCGCACCACATCAGGCAGCGGATCACTGCTCAGCATCCGCAAGAGCGGCCGAAGAATGCGCCCCGCCTGTGGAACTGCCGCGAGGAACGCCTGGCATTCCGCGTCCGACAGCAAATGCCGCAGCTGCGATCCAAATCCCACCACCTCATAGCCAAGCTCGCGCAGCAACCATGTCGGCGCCGTCGGATAGGCAGGTCGCGCGGCCGGCTTGTCCGCCCGGCAGGCATGGCGCGCCCGCGACTGCGGCAACGCGCCCGCCCGCCACAACGCCACCAGCCGTTCCAGCCGCGCACCCATCCGGGCAATCCGCCCCCACACCGCCACCAGCAGCACCGTCAGCGTCCGGTCACGCGCCGCACGTCGCGCAATCGCGGCTTGCAGGTCGGAAAGGATGGCTGAAAAATTGAGCATAAAAAACATTTATATTAACTTATTTGCGCTGTCAAGATTTTCTTCCAACTACCCGCCCGCCTTGTTTTAACCCAACCCAGACCTTTATGTTGAGCCCGCTCGCCGCTTCGCATAGGCTCCCGCCATGGCCGAACCCGCATACCTCCCTGATGACCCTGACCCTTCCGTCCAGGACCTGATTGCCGCCCGTCCGCATTTGCGGATGGACGCCCAAGCCGGGCTGTTGTTTGACGGCGTGCCCCTCGCCAGGATCGCCCAAGCCCTCGGCACCCCGGTCTGGGTCTATTCCGCCGACACCATGCGTGCACGCCTCGCCGCCCTGAAAACGGCGCTGGGCGGGCTCGATGCCCATGTCCACTACGCGGTCAAAGCCAACGACCATCTTGCCGTCCTGAAAGTCTTTGCCGAAGGTGGCGCCGGCGCCGACGTGGTCAGCGAGGGCGAGTTGCGCCGTGCCCGCCAGGCCGGCATCGCCGCGGCCGACATCGTCTTCTCCGGGGTTGGCAAAACCGCCGCCGAATTGCGGCTTGCGGTGGCCGAGGGGATCGCGCAGGTCAACATCGAAAGCCCGGCCGAACTCGCCACATTATCGGCCGTCGCCAGCGCCATGGGCAAAACCATGCCCGTGGTTCTGCGCATCAACCCCGATGTTGATGCCGGAACCCATGCCAAGATCACTACTGGCCGCGCCGACAATAAATTTGGCATTCCTTATGCCGATGCCGCAAATCTCTATGCCCATGCCACCACCCTGCCCGGCATTCTGCCGGTCGGCATCGCGCTGCATATCGGCAGCCAGATCCTCACCCTCGCGCCTTATCGCGCCGCTTATCGCCGCGCCGCCGATCTGGTGCGCGGCATGCGCGAACGTGGCCTTATGGTGGATAGTGTCGATTGCGGAGGCGGCATCGGCATCGGCTATCGCGATGATGCGGGCGCCTCGCCGGAGGGCTTCGCTGGGGTGTTGCGAACCACTTTCGGCCAGATGGGCGTGCGACTGCTGATCGAGCCGGGGCGCTGGCTGGTTGGCCCCGCCGGCCTGCTGCTGGCAAGTGTGGTGCTGACCAAGGCCAACGGCCGCTTCGTCGTGCTCGATGCGGCAATGAACGATCTGATCCGCCCGGCGATGTATGATGCCTATCACGCCATCGTCCCGGTATCCCCGGTCGATGCCCTGGCATCGGTGCGGACCAGCGACATTGTCGGCCCGGTTTGCGAAACCGGCGACACGTTCGCCCGCGCCCGTGCGCTGCCCGCGGTCGAAGCCGGCGCGCTGGTCGCCATCCTTGATGCCGGGGCCTACGGCGCGGTGATGTCGTCAACCTATAACGCCCGCCCCGCCGCCCCGATCGCGATGATCGATGCCGGCCGCTGGACCGAAATCCGGCCGCGCCAGTCACATAAAGACCTCTGGGCGAACGAACATGTGCCCGATACCACCACGGTCTGGAATTAGACCATGATCCTGCCCGAGCAGCCCGAGGATGCCACCATCCCGTTGCTCAACCGCCTGCGCCGCAAGCGCGTGCTCGCCCGGGCAGTTTTGGCTTTTGAAGCGGTTTGGCCGGCGATATGGCCGGGCCTGGGTGTGGCTGGGGTGTTCGTGGTGCTGGCGTTGCTCGATCTTCCGCGCCGCTTGCCGCCCGCCGCGCACAGCGCTTTTTTGGCGGCAACCGCACTCACCGTCGCCGCCCTGCTGATCCGCGGTCTGCGCCGCCTGACCTGGCCCGATCCCACTGCGGTGGATCGTCGTCTGGAACGCGCCAGCGGCTTGGCCCACCGCCCGTTGGCGACGATCACCGATCGCCCAGTTGTTGCCGGCGGCGCACTGGCGCTTTGGACCGCCCATGTCGCCCGCGCGGCACGCCAGTTAACGCATTTGCGCGCTGGCACACCGCGCCCCGGCCTGGCGGCGCGCGATCCACGCGCATTGCGCGCTGGCCTTCTGGTGGCCCTGATCGCCAGCCTGACAATCGCCGGCGAACAGGCGCCGGGGCGGTTGATGCGCGCCATCCAGCCGCCAAGCCCGGTCGGCAGTGCAGCGCCAGCCTTACAGGTCCAGGCCTGGATCACCCCGCCGGACTATACCGCCATGGCACCGATTTTCCTCAAACCCGAGGGCGGCACGGCGCAGGTGCCGGCCGGCGCAATGTTGACGGTGAACCTTACCGGAACCGCATCCGAGGTGCGCCTGGCGCAAGACGGTGTCAGCAGTGTTTTCAAAACCCTCGACACCACCAGCCACCAGATCGAGACCGCGTTGCGGACCAGTGGAGCCATTCAGGTCTTGGTCGGCGGACAGACCAATACGGTCTGGGATATCGCCGTGGTCGCCGACCTCCCCCCCGAGGTTCAATTCCCTGAGCCGCCCGGATTGCAACGCGGCCAGCCGCCGCTGGCGCGTTTGCCTTGGCAGGCCAGCCACGCTTACGGGGTTGCCAGCCTGCAGGCCGAATTGCGCCTGCATGATCGGCCGGGCAAGGCGGCCCCGCTGATCGTTGCCGTGCCGCTGCCGACAGTGGCGCCAAAATCGGCCAAGGGCGTGCGCTTGCAGGATCTCACCACGCATCCCTGGGCCGGCCTCGGCGTCGATGCCGCGCTGGTGGCAAAATCGGTTTCCGGCTTGGTCGGAACCTCGGCTGACATGATGTTCGTGCTGCCGGAGCGATCCTTCCAGCATCCGGTTGCCCGCGCGCTGGTGGCGGTTCGCAAGATGCTGAGTCTCGATCCCAACCAGCGCGCGCCGGTTTTGCGGGAACTCGACCGCCTGTCGACGCTCGATGATGTCTGGCGCGACGACACAGCCGGCTACCTTAACCTGCGCGCCATCGCCGCCCTGCTGCGTGGCCGCGGTGAAACCGTGGTGGACGCCGCCCAGCCGCGGCTTTGGGCGCTGATCCTGCATCTTGAAGATGGCGCCGCCGAGCGCACCGCCCGCGAACTCGTCCGCGCCGATCAGGCGCTGCAAGCCGCGCTGGAAGCAGAAAAGCAGGACAATACCGTCGAACGTCGCGAAATCGAGAAGCTCACCAAACAATTGCAGGAAGCCTTGCAGCGCCATTTGCAGGCGCTGACCGATCAGGCCCGCCGCGATCCTGAAACCAACAAATATAACCCAGACGAACACAAGCTTGATGCCAGGGACATGAAGCGCCTCGCTGAGCAAATGCGCGAGGCCGCGCGGGATGGCCGCATGGACGAAACACGGCAAAAGCTCGCCGAATTGCAGAAGATGCTCGAAGAAATGAACACAGGCCGGCGCGAGCACGGCAAAATGACCGAACGCGAAAAGCAACGCGCCGAACAGCGCGAAAAAGGTCAGCAGCAAATGAGCGTGCTCGCCGATGTGGTCAAACGCGAGGGCGCCTTGCTCGATCGCAGCCAGGCGCGCGCCGACGCGGTGCTCCAGCAAACCCGCCGCCCGCAATTCGCCCGCCCGTTTGGACCACAACCACCGACGCAGGAGCAGTTGGCGCAGCAACAAACCGCCCGCGAGGCCGAGCGTCGGGTTGACCAGCAGATCCAACTCGCGCTGCGCCGGGTGCTGGGTGAATTAATGGCCCGCCAGGCCGACCTCAGCGGCCAGGTGCCGCCCAATCTGTCCGAGGCCGACACCGCGATGCGCGACGCCATGGCAGCCCTTGCCGAAAGTGGCGATGCCTTTGCCGCCGGCGCCCAGACCCGCGCCATCGAAGCCCTGCAAAAGGGCGGCCAGCAAATGAGCCAGCAAATGGCCCAGCAGTTTGGTTCCGCCGATCAGGACGGCGACGATGGTGATGGCGAAGGCCAGGGCTCTGGCATGGCCGACGGCCAGGACGGCATGGGCGAAGGCCAGGGCGATGGGCTTGGAAACGGCGATAACGGCAATCAATATGGCCCCGGCAACGGCCAAAACCGCCGTAACGGGCGCGGTCGTGGATTTGAGCGGCGCGCTGACGACCGCCGCGATCCGCTCGGCCGGGCGCTCAAGGACGGCACTGGCGGCCGCGACGAAAGCAGCAACGTCAAAGTGCCCGACGAAATGGAACTGGCGCGCACCCGGGAAATCCAGGACGAACTGCGCCGGCGCAGCAGCGAACGTGGCCGGCCGCCGGCAGAGTTGGATTATTTGGAACGGCTGTTGAGGCAATTCTGACGGGCTTCTTTTTGTTCACAAAAAGAACCGCTTTCTCATCTCATAGTCAGGGCCGTTACCAATCGCATTTGTGCGTAGGGTGTCAGCGCCGCCTGTCATTATTCCGCAGCTTTAAGGTGCTCCTGCAACCGCGGCATCAACTCCACCAGATTGCACGGCCGATGCCGGTTATCCAGTTGCGACAGCAGAATCCCGTCCCAGCCATCCTTTACCGCGCCGGTGCTTCCGGGCAGCGCAAACAAATATGTTCCGCGCGATACCCCGCCGATTGCCCGCGATTGCATCGTCGAGGTGCCAATTTTGGCATAGCTCAACATCCTGAACAGCTCGCCAAATCCTTCGATCCGCTTTTCCAGCACCGCGTCGAACGCTTCCGGGGTTACGTCGCGCCCGGTAATGCCGGTGCCGCCGGTGGTGATCACCACATCAATCGTCGGATCGTCGATCCAGCGATTGAGCAGCGTGGCGATCGCGGGCGCATCATCTTTTTCGATCATGCGTCGGGCGAGGTGGTGTCCAGCGGCAACCACGCGCGCGACCAGCGTGTCGCCCGAGGTATCGTTGTCCGGCGTCCGCGTGTCGGACACGGTGAGCACCGCTATGTTGATCGGCAGAAACGGGCGGTTCGGATCAAGGTTTGCCATGGAATGGCCCCCGAGGGTCAGTTGGAACGTCGTTGTATGGGATGATAGCGCGGCCAGACCCCGGCGGCGAGTTCGTCCAGACTGGCGGATGGCAGCCGCAGCCGGGCCGCATAAATCCAGCTATAGGCCAGCACCCGGGGAATGAAGGTTCGGGTTTCGTCGATCGGCACTGCCTCAATGAACAGCAGCGGATCGCCACCGTCGCGAATGCCGCCCGCCCATTTGACGAAGCCGCCCGGCCCGGAATTATAAGTCGCCAGCAGCCGCAACAGATCGCCGCTGACAATGTCGATGCCGGCCAGGTAGCCGATATAGCGCTGCCCGACGGCAAGGTTGTTGGCCGGATCATGCAGCTCGATGCGCTGATTGGGGCTGACGAAGCGGGCGGTTGCCGGCATGATCTGCATCAACCCGAGGGCGCCAGCGGACGACACCAGGCTGGTATCGAAGTTCGATTCGGTTCGCGCCAGGCCGTAAACCAGCGCCGGATCAACCGTAAAGCCGCCTTCGGGCTGCAATCGCGGAATCGGGAAGCGGGTGAAATCGCGCGGTCGGCCATCCTGGGATTGCACGAAATCAGCCAGTTGCCCGGCAAGGTCGGCAAGTCCGGCGCGCTGCGCCACCAGCATGACCGCGCGGCCGAAGCTGGGTGAGGCTTGGATTGTCGGCCACAATATGCGTAGCTCGGCGTCTGCCCGCGCTGTCTGGCCGATTTGCAGCAAGGCCAAGGCGCGTGTGCCCGGTTTGGTTGCCAGCACCGCGTCCAAATCGGCTTCCGCCAAGGTTTCCCGATCGCTGGCGAATTCAACGCCAAAGCCCAGGACGCGGGTGGCAATCAGGCCATAAAAAGTGCGCCGCTCACGGGCCGCCCGGCCGATCCATTCGTAGTATCCGGCAGGGTCACGCAAGCGCAGAGCCGCCCGCGCGGTCCAGAACGCCGCCGCCGCCCGCATTGCCGCAGTGGTTTGCCCGGCACGCCATGACGCGGAAAATAAATCGCGCGCCAGGGTTTCCTGGCCCATGCGCCAGGCGGCAAGCCCGGCGGCAAACGCAGGCAAGGCGGCTTCTTCGCAGGGCTGCGCACGGCCACACATGCCCATGCCCGCGCGCCCAATCGCCAGCGCATCGGCATCACGGTTCAGGGTAAAAAGGATTTGCGCTGCCTCACCGCGCAATTGCGCCGCGTAGCCTGGCGCCAGCCCGGCAGTGCGCGCAACGATGCGGCCAGGCCCGTCGGCCGCCCGCGCCAAGTCCCAGATCGCGCGATCTATGCCCTGATTGCGCGCCAGCCGATGATCAGCCGTTTCGGTTTCCTCGGGCACCGGGATGGCCTGCCCGACGGGTTCGGACGACAGGGCGTCCGCCCGCGGCGCCGGCGGTAATTTCTCGCCGCGTGGCAATCGGATGGTCAGCAGCGCGTGCACCGCCTGCGCATCCGGCAGTTCCGCCCAATCGCCCAGCCAGCTTTGCAATTCGTCCCGGGTGGCGCGGGTGAAGCGCGATAGCAGCCGATCGGCGATGACATGGCCCATGACGCCGCGCACAACCGGGCTGGACTGATCGATCGCGGGCGCTTCCCGGGTTGCCGTCGCAATATCGCCACCGGCCTGCAACTGGAACAACCGCCGCAACCGCGCGGCCTCGGACGGTGACAAAGGCTGTGGCAATGCCACCGTGCTTGCGTTCGGGCCGCTTCTGCCCAGGCGCGGCTGTGCGAATGCGGAATCTCCGTCCGGGGCTGCTGCAACTGGTGCCGTTGGTTCGGCGTGCAGAAGCCGGCTGGAGATGCCAACCAGGGCCGCAAGCCCCGCGATGAGCGCGCAGGCGGCGGGTAGGCGGGAGAACGTTCGACCGGTCCCTCGCATGAGGCGGCGGGGTCTACAGACCTTCGCCATGGGACGCAACCCAGTTTTTTAGAGATTGAGATCAATAAAAATACACATAATTATGTTTCAACATATTACAGGGCGACGTTGGTAAATTATTTTTCCCGGTCTTCCGCGATTGTGCGCTGCAACAAAAGCCAATCCGCCCAAGCGTCACGCTTCACGCTGGGGGTGCGCAGCAGATAGGCGGGATGCAGCATTGGCAGGGCTGGGAGCGGCGCATCGAGCCCGGGAATGGTCGCCGGCACCCATTTTCCGCGCATTTTGGTAATGCCGAGCGTGCTGCCCAGCACCGCCTTGCTCGACAACGCCCCCAACAAAACCAGCCGCTTTGGCCGCACCAGCGCAATATGGCGCAGCAGAAACGGCAGGCAGACTTGGGTTTCCGCATCCGTCGGGTTGCGATTGCCCGGCGGGCGCCACGGGATCAGATTGGTGATCAGGCAATCCGCCCGTGTGATCCCGATGCTGGCCAGCATCCGGTCCAGCAACTGCCCAGATGCGCCAACGAACGGGCGCCCGGCGCGGTCCTCCTCCGCGCCCGGCCCTTCGCCCACCAGCATCAGCCCGGATGCCGGATTGCCATCGACAAAAACCAGGTTGGTCGCGGTGTCCTTCAGCGCGCAGCCATCGAACGCGGCCAGCGCAGCACGCAACTCCTCAGTCGTATTGGCGGCCTCGGCAATTTCCCTGGCCCGCAGTGCCGGCGCCGGCAAGGCCCGTTTCGGGGCGGGCGCTGCCACCGGACGCGGGACCGCGACCGCCACCGGCCGCGCAACCGGCGCCGGGCCGGTAAGCCGGTCAATTGGCAAATCGGCCAGGGCTTCATCCGCGCCCCACTCAATTTGCAGCCGCAATGCTGTCAGCGCATCCATGCCATCTTTGTCTGCCGGGTTTTGCTTTTGCGCAACCGACAAACCTCCCATAGATTGCAGAATCCCGTGCCAACGCGGCACCACCAGGAGCGATCATGTCCGACAGCGCCCGCGAGCAGATGGAATTTGACGTTGTGATCGTCGGCGCCGGCCCCTCCGGCCTCGCCGCCGCCATCCGCATGAAACAACTTGCGCCCGACGCCACCGTCTGCGTGGTCGAAAAAGGCAGCGAGGTCGGTGCTCATATCCTGTCCGGTGCGATCATCGAACCCCGGGCGCTGGATGAATTGCTGCCCGACTGGCGCGAACTTGGCGCGCCGTTGACCACCGAAGCTGTCACCGACATGTTCCTTTATCTGACCAGCCATAGCTCCATCCGCCTGCCTACCCCGCCGACGATGCACAACCACGGCAACTACATTTCTTCGCTCGGCAATGTCTGCCGCTGGCTCGCCGAACAGGCCGAAGCCTTGGGCGTGGAAATCTACCCCGGCTTTGCCGCATCCGAATTGCTTGAAGAAGACGGCCGCATCGTCGGCATCGCCACTGGGGACATGGGCATCACCAAGGATGGCAGCCACGGCCCGAACTACGCCGCTGGAATGGAGCTGCGCGCCACTTACACGATCTTTGCCGAGGGCTGCCACGGGTCGCTGACCAAGCAACTATTCACGCGCTACAATCTGCGCGCCGATTGCGACGCCCAAAGCTACGGCATTGGCATCAAGGAACTCTGGGAAATTCCCGCCGAAAACCACAAGCCCGGCCTGGTCATCCACACCATCGGCTGGCCGGTTGACAGCACGGTTTATGGCGGATCGTTCCTTTATCACTGGGGCAAGAACCTGGTGTCCTACGGCTACGTCGTCGGGCTTGATTATCAGAACCCGTGGCTTTCCCCGTTCGAGGAAATGCAACGCCTCAAGACCCACCCCGATATGCGCAAGCATTTCGAAGGCGGCCGCCGCATCGCCTATGGTGCGCGCGCGATTTCCGAGGGCGGGCTGCAATCCATTCCCAAACTCACCTTCCCCGGCGGCTGCCTGATCGGCGACACCGCGGGCTTCCTCAACGTGCCGAAAATCAAAGGCACCCACACCGCGATGAAGTCCGGCATGATGGCCGCCGAGGCAATCGCCGAACAACTGGCCGGCGACCGCGCGGCCGAACCCGTGGCCTACGAAACCCTGTTCCGCGAAAGCTGGGTGTTCAAGGAACTCACCAAGGTCCGCAACATCCGCCCCGCCTTCGCCAAATGGGGCCTGTTGGGCGGTTTGGTGAATGCGGCCCTCGATACCTATGTCTTCCGCGGCCGAGCGCCGTGGACGCTTCACATCGGGCACCCCGACCACACCACCCTGATGGAAGCCGACGCCGTGCCGAAAATCACCTATCCCAAACCCGATGGCCTGGTCACCTTCGATCGCAATTCATCGGTCTTCATCAGCAACACCAACCACGAGGAAAACCAGCCAGGGCATCTACGGCTGAAAAACCCCAGCGTCGCGATCGACATTAACTGGAACATCTATCGCAGCCCGGAAACCCGCTACTGCCCGGCCGGCGTCTATGAAATCGTCGGTGAGGAAGACGGCGACCCGAAATTGCAGATTAACGCGCAAAACTGCGTCCACTGCAAAACCTGCGATATCAAAGATCCGACGCAGAACATCAACTGGGTTACCCCCGAAGGCGGCGGCGGCCCGGTCTATCCCGGCGGCATGTAACGCGCCTGCTCAACCGGTGTGCGAAGCGTAAGCGCCAACGCATGGAGGCCAGATTCAAGCTCGCCCGCCAGCACCGCGTGCACCGCGCGTGACCGATCAACCCGCGACTTGCCGTCAAACAACGCCGCCACCATCGTCACGCCATAATGGGTTTCCCCCCCTTCCCGTGCACCGGCATGCCCGGCATGCAAATGGCTGTCATCGCGCACCTCCAGCAGGGTGGGCGCGAAAGCTTCGGTCAAGGCGGCGGAGATGCGGTTGGCGCGGGTGCTCATCGGTCTAGCTTGGACCCGCGCCGCCGTTGCTGCCAAGGGGCGATGCCCAACCCCTTGACGCAACCACCCCGATGGCCCATTTGCCCAATCAGGACTATTGGGGTCCGGTTAGGACGAAGCGACGATGCTCCGGCTTTCGAAACTGACGGACTATGCGGTGGTGGTGCTGATCCGGCTTGCGGAGTCCGAGCCCGCGACGGACGACCGGGTGCAGACCTCGCCTGGCATTGCCGCCATCACCGGCGTGCCCGAACCAACGGTTGCCAAGGTGCTTAAGGCACTTGCGGTGGCCGATCTGGTGACACCGCAGCGCGGCGCGCGCGGTGGCTATCGGCTGCGGCGGGGGCTGGATGCGATTTCAGTCGCCGATGTGATCACCGCCATTGATGGCCCGATCGCGCTCACCGCGTGCGTTGATGGCGGCACCGGCAGTTGCGACGTGCAAAGTGTGTGTGCGGTCAA
>JACMOQ010000424.1 GCA_014377905.1 Acetobacteraceae bacterium
AGCGTGGCGGAAACGATTGCCTATTTGTCCAAGCTGGTGACCCTGGCGCCGGGCGATCTGATCTATACCGGCACGCCCGAGGGTGTGGCGGCGGTGCATCGCGGCGATGTGCTGGAAGGTGTAGTGGCCGGGGTGGGGACAATCCGGACAAAGATTGTCTGATCAGCCGGCCAGTTCGCGTCGGACGATCGCGGCACCTTGCGCGAGCGCCTGGAGCTTGCCGAAGGCGGTATCACGCGGCAAATATTTCATCCCGCAATCGGGCGCCGGCACCAGATTTTCAGCGGCGACATAACGCAGACCGGCGCGGATGCGGTCGGCGACCATATCTGCCGTTTCGATCGCGGGATCACCAAGATCGAGCACGCCGAGCATGATGGTCTTCCCGGCGAGATCACGCAGCACCCCAAGGTCGAGCTTGGGTTGCGCGGCCTCGATGGAAATCTGGCTCGCGGTGGTGTCGCCAAGTTCGGAGAGGAAATCGTAGCCGCTGGGTTTTTGCCCGGTCACCACCGCGGCGTAACCAAAGCAGACATGGACGACGGTAATGCCGTCAATCCCTTCCAGCGCGCGGTTGATCGCCTTGATGCCGTACCGCGCGGCCTGTGCGGGCGCGGTGCGGACCCAGGGTTCGTCCAACTGGACCACATCGACGCCGGTCGCCTTTAGCGCGTGGAGTTCCTGGTTGACGGCGATGGCATAATCCATCGCGAGTTCTTCCTCATCAGCATAAAAATCGTTCTGCACCTGGCGCGACAGGGTGAACGGGCCCGGCAGGGTGATCTTGGTGGCATGGCAGGCGTTGGCGCGGAGGAATTGCGCGTCACGAATTTCGACGCCGGCGACGCGGCGGATCGGGCCGACCACGCGCGGCACTTTGGTGATCCGGCCCGAGGTTGCGCGCAGTTCGCCCGGATGGTCGCCATCAATGCCGGCGAGCGCCATGGCAAAGCGGTTGGAATAGCTCTCACGACGGATTTCGCCATCAGTGACAATGTCGATCCCGGCGCGTTCCATGTCGCGGATCGCCAGGATGGTGGCATCGTCCTGGGCAGCTTCGAGCAGGTCAGGCGCGATGCGCCACATGTCGTGGGCGTGGGCGCGCGGCACCCCGTGATGATGGAGTGCCGCGCGACCACCCAGCCAGGCCGGCTGTGGGTAGCTGCCGACGACGGTGGTGGGGAGCAGATGCTTGGGATAGGACATGGAACCTCCAAGCCGCACGATTGCACCACAAGCCGGCTTGCCGCAAATTTGCCCGACAACAAGCGGGTGGACCTACGATGGCGACTTTTCTGATCTGTCATGGCGCGTGGTCGGCAGGCTGGGCGTGGAAGAAGATGCGGCCTTTGCTGCGCGCCGCCGGGCATGAGGTGTTTACCCCGAGCTATACCGGCCTGGGTGAACGCGCCCATCTGGCGCATCCGCTGGTCGATCTCGAAACCCATATCCAGGACGTGATGGCGGTGATTGAGGCCGAGGCGCTCAGCGATATCATCCTGGTCGGGCACAGCTATGGCGGGATGGTGGCAACAGGGGTTGCGGACCGGGCCGGGGTGCGGATCCGCGAGGTGGTATATCTCGACGCGTTCGTGCCGGCGGATGGGCAGTCGATGAATGATCTGACCGGGACCACGCCGGCGGCGATTGAAGGCTGGCTGGTGCCGCCGATGCCGTCGGCACCCGACACCGCACCGATTGACCTGGCCTGGACCAAAACACGCAGGCGCCATCATCCGGTGCAGTGTTTTGTGCAGAAACTGCAGCTGCGCAATGGCAAGCGGGCGATGCGCCGCAGCTATATCTATTGCGCGAAGAAAGGTCCGGGTGATGTGTTCGTGCAGTTCGCCGCGCGGTTCAAGGTCGATCCGGCATGGAAATATTACGAGATGGACGCGAGCCATAGCCCCAACATCACCGCACCGGACGAATTGGCGGCGCTATTGATGCGGATCGTATCATGATGACGGCGGAGTTGCGGGCGCGGGCCGATCGATTTCTGGCGCCCAATGTTCGGGCGAAATTGTTCAATCCACAGGTCCGACCGCACTGGATCGCCGACACTGATACGTTCTGGTATCGGCATGAAAATGCGGGTGGTGCCAGGATCATGGTCGTTGATGCCGCGACCGGAGCCCAAACACCGGCGGATTTTGATCCACCGGCGGCAAAATCCGCAGGCCCAGGCGAAACCTTATCGCCCGACGGAACCAGCGCAGTGTTCTGCCGGGCGCATGATTTGTGGTTGCGGGACGGGGCAACGGAACGCCGGCTGACGTTCGATGGCGCCCAATATTTCGCCTATGGCGTGTCGGGGGAAATGAACCTTACCCATGTGTCATTGCAACGGCGGGGGATAAAACTGCCGGCGAACGCGCTGTTTTCGCCCGATGGCAGCAAGGTTTTCACCTCCCGCGTTGATGAGCGCCTGGTTGCCGATCTGCCGCTGGTGCAGCACGTGCCGGATGACGGCTCGGCGCGGCCGGTGGTGCATCACATGCGGTTTGCGCTGAGCGGCGACAAGCATCTGCCGGTTGAGACGCATTGCGTGATCGATCTGAAATCTGGCGCCGTCCAGATGTGTCCGGCTGGCCCGCATGTCACCGGGATGACCACCTGCATCGAGAAGGAGGAAGCCTGGTGGAGCGCGGATGGCGGCCGGGTGTTTTTCCTCGATCGCGATCGTTACTGGCAGCGGCTGACATTGTGGGAATTTTCGACGGTGACCGGTGTCGCGCGGGAGGTATTCAGCGAAACCGCGGCGACGTTCTTTGATAATAACGTTTCAGTGGCGGGGCTGCCGAATGTGCGGGTGCTGGATGGCAGCGGAGAATTCATCTGGTATTCGCAATGCTCCGGCTGGGGGCATCTTTATCTGCATGATCTGGCCACCGGGGCGCGCAAGCGGGCAATCACCGCCGGTGACTGGCTGGTGCGCGACCTGCTGCATGTCGATCCGGTAGCGCGGAACGTGGAATTCCTGGCGAGTGGGATTGATGTCGCGGCCAATCCTTATCACCGGGTTTTGTGCAGGATCGGCCTGGATGGCGGTGAACTAAAGGTGTTGACGCCGGAGGATGGCGACCACAGCTTGGCGATGCCGTTGAAGCGGGTGCCGCGTGACCATATCCGGCCTGCCATGAACCTGGGCTGGTATCGCGCGCCGTCGGGCCGGTATTTTGTTCATACCCATTCCGATCTGACCAGGGTGCCGGTTTCGGAGTTGCGTCGCGCCGATGGGTCACTGGTGGCGACTTTGGCAGTGGCGGAAGTGACCGTTCCAGACTGGCGGTTTGCCACGCCGTTCCGCACCGTGGCGGCGGATGGGGTGACGGAATTGTTCGGCGCGATGTGGCGGCCGTCGGATTTCGATCCGGCGAAACGCTATAAGGTGATCGACTATATTTACCCCGGACCGCAGCGCGGGCAATTGCCGACGTTGATGCTGACCGATGTGCTGGGCGAGCTTGGCCGCGCGAGCTTGCCGCAGGCCTTCGCCGAGTTGGGGTTTGTGGTGGTCAACATCGAAGGACGCGGCAATCCGGGGCGGTCGAAGGCATTCCACGACACCTGTTATGGCAGATTGGAAGACCCCGGCACGCTCGCCGATCATGTTGCGGCGTTGGCGCAACTGGCGGCGCGGCATGCCTGGCTGGACACATCGCGGGTCGGGATTATGGGGCATTCCGGTGGTGGCTATGCGTCGGTGCGGGCATTGTTGAAGTATCCGGCGGTGTTTCACGCTGCGGTGGCGAGTTCGGGCAATCACGATCAGCGCGGCTATAGTTTTGCCTGGACCGAGAAATACATGGGGCCAGATGCGGATTATGGTGCGGCGGCGAACCCGCCTGATGTGGCGGCGTTGCAGGGAAAGTTGCTGTTGGCAACGGGGGATATGGACGACAACGTGCACCCGGCGCTGACCCTGCAATTGGCGGCGGCGTTGATAAAGGCAGACAAGGATTTCGAGTTCCTGCCACTACCCAACGATGACCACACAACAGTCTGGAACGGCCCTTATTTCCTGCGCCGAGCCATGGAGTTCATGCTAAAAAACCTAAATGGATAAAAAGTTTTTTTGGTTCTTTTTGTTCACAAAAAGAACAGCTTGCTTCCTTGGAGGATACGAAATGCGTTGGTTCTTTGTCGTGATGCTTCTAGCCTGCGGTGTGCAAGCCGAAACCGTCCTGCGGGTCGTCCCGCAAGCAGATCTTCGCGTGCTCGACCCGCACATCACCGCCGCCACTGTAACGCGCATTTACGGCGCGATGATTTATGATCAACTTTTCGCGTTCAACGAAAACATGATCGCGCAGCCGCAGATGGTGGGCGAGATGAAGGTTTCGGCCGACGGCCTGACCTAAGATTTCGCGCTGCGCGATGGTCTGGCGTTTCATAACGGCCAGAAGGTGACGTCCGCCGACATCGTTGCATCGATCCCCAGGGCGGCGAAGCAGGACCCGATGATGCAGTTGATGGTCAAGCGCCTCGCCAGAATGGAGGCGGTTGATCCGACGCATTTCCGGCTGGTGTTCAGCAAGCCCTATGCGCTGGTGGCGCCGTCGCTGGCCGGGGCGGGGGCGATGATGATGCGGGCCGAGGATATTGCGGCGGCCGGCGACAAACCGATGGTAACCACGGTCGGGTCCGGCCCGTTCAAGTTCAACAATGCCGGCTATCTGCCCGGTGCGAAGGTGATGTTTGACCGCAACGCGGCCTATGTGCCGCGCGCGGAACCCGCCGATGGCATGGCGGGTGGTAAGCGGGTGCTCGTCGATCGGGTCGAGTGGCTGATCCTCCCCGATTTGCAGACCCGGGTTTCGGCGTTAATCAAAGGCGAGGTCGATCTGTTGGATCAGTTGCCGCATGACGGCATCCAGTCACTGGCGGGTCGTAAGGACATTGTTGTTGAGCAGAGCAACAAGCTTGGCAACATGGCGTTCCTGCGGATGAACACCTTGCAACCACCGTTCAACGATGTGCGCGCGCGGCGGGCACTGGCGATGCTGGTGGACCAGAAGGATTATCTGGCGGCAGCGTTTGGAACTGATCAGGCCTGGTGGTCGGAATGCTTTGCCTGGCTCGGCTGCGGCAGCGTGAACGCCAGCGAGGCGGGAAGTGAGGCTTACCGCAAGCCCAACCCGGCGGAGGCGAAACGATTGCTGGCGGAGGCTGGCTACAAGGGCGAGAAGATTGTCATCCTGACCACTCAGGAAATCCCGCTGATCGACGGGCTGGCGCAGGTGACGGCGGATAAATTGCGCTCGATCGGGGTGAACGTGGACGTCCAGGCCAGTGACTGGGGCAGCCTGGTGGTGCGGCGGGCGCGCAAGGACCCGGCGGATAAGGGTGGGTGGAGCATCTTCCAGTCGGGCGGCGATATCACCACCCTGTCGCAGCCGGCCACCAACATTCTGATCGATGCGCGCTGCGACCAGAATAATTATGTGGGCTGGCCGTGCTCGGACCGGTTGGAGGCGATGCGGATTGCGCTGATCGAGGCGCCCGACCCTGGCAAGTTCGTCGACTACAACAAAGCCCTGTGGGAGGAACTGCCATCGTTGCTGCTTGGGCGGTTCCTGCAGCCAGTTGCCTACCGCGCCAATATCTCCGGCTTGCAGCACGGTCTGTTGCTGGCTTTCTGGAACATCAGCAAGAAATAGCCGGCCATTCGAGAAGCACCCTGGTTTTGGCGGCGATCATCGGCAAATCGATGGTCGCCCCGAGGCCCGGCCGGGGACGCATTGGCCGGGGGGAGAAGAAAACCATTGCGTTGGTGGCCGCGTTGAGTTATGAATTTTAACATGAACACATCGCCCCTCTCCTCCCCCCTTTTGGCTGCGGCCACGCCAGAGCTGGCGCGGCGGTTTGGGGCGATTCTTGCCGGTTTGGCCGCGCTGATTGCTGCGCGGTTTTTGCGGATGCCGCATTTGATGTCGCTGACGGTGCCGCTTTGGGGATTTTTCGGGCGGGCGGCGCGGCGGTTTGCGCGCGCGCTGATCCGGCCGGCGGTAGCTGTTGGGACGCGCGCACGTAAGGTTGGGGTTGGCCGACCGAAAGGTTTCCGCCCACCGTCGCAGCGGGGCTGGCTGGTGCGGGAGTTGGGCTGGGAGGCGGCAGCCTTCACCTGCCAGCTTGAAGCCTTGCTCGCCGATCCTGCGATGCAGGCGGTGCTGGCAGAACTTCCGGCGGTCGGGCGGATTTTGCGACCACTCTGCCGAATGCTGGGTGTGGTGGCGCCGGTCGCGGCGGTACCGCCATTGGTGGAGTTGGTGGTGGTCGCGGAAGCAGCGCTACCCCTGGTGGCGGAGGCGGTCGGGGCGGGGTTTTGGCCACCGGCGGTGCGGGCGATTTTGCCCGATGCGATCTCAGGGAATATCGGTATCGCAACGAGAGGCTGAGCGATCGGGCATTTGCACGATTTATTTGTTACGATATCGTAATTAATTAGCCATCCTGCATCGATCCGGGGGTTGCGACGGTCCAAAACAGGATGATGTTTTTTGTATCTTTGTTTTCGAACAAAGAAGACCTTTCTTGCCGAGCTTGGCCGGTGCTAACCTCATCCCAAGGGAGAACACAATGCCAGACGGCCTGAACCTGCCAGCCGACGGATTGATCGCCGTGGTCAAGCGCGATTGCCCAACCTGCGAATTGACGGCCTCGGTGCTGGGGACGCTCGCAGCGGTGGGGGCGCTGGCGGTTTACACCCAGGACGATCCCAGCTTCCCCGACACCATTGCCGCCCCGATTGACGACCATGACCTGACCATCTCGCACCTGCTCGGGATTGAGATCGTGCCAACCTTGATCCGCCGGGTTGGTGGGGTTGAGGTCGCGCGCAGTTATGGCTGGGACCGGGCGGAGTGGGAACGGGTGAGCGGGGTGGCCGGGCTTGGGGCCGGCTTGCCGGCGATGCGGCCGGGCTGTGGGGCGAAGAATGTCGAACCGGGAACGATTGAGCGCCTGAAAGTGCGCTTCGGGCAGACCGGGCTGGTGTCGCGGGCGATTGATTTCGGCGCGGGCGAGGACGAGATGGAGGCGATGTTCGACCGCGGCTGGTCGGACGGATTGCCGGTGGTGCCGCCAACGGCGGAGCGGGTGTTGCGGATGCTGTCGGGCACGTCGCGCGCTCCGCAGGAAATTGTGGGGTTGGTGCCGCCCGATCTGGCCCCGGCGACGGTGGAAAAGATCGCCATCAATGCCGTGATGGCGGGGTGCAAGCCGGAATATCTGCCCGTGGTGCTGGCAGCGGTTGAGGCGGTGCTCGAAGAACCATTTGCCATGCATGGGGTGCTGGCGACGACGATGTTTGTCGGGCCGGTGGTCATGGTGAACGGGCCGGTTCGGCGCCAGATCGGGATGAATGCGCGCGGCAATGCGCTGGGCCAGGGCAATCGTGCCAACGCGACAATCGGGCGGGCGTTGCAACTAGTGATCCGCAATATTGGCGGCGGACGGCCGCAGGAGGTCGATCGGGCGACGCTCGGCAATCCCGGCAAGCTCAGCTATTGCTTCGCGGAAGATGAGGAGGACAACCCCTGGGACTCGCTGGCGACCGAGCGCGGGGTGACGGCGGGCAAATCGGCGGTGACGGTGTTTGCAGGGTTTGGGCTGCAAGGGGTGGTCGATCAGAAATCGCGCACCCCGGAGAGTCTGGCGCGGAGTTTCGCGGAATGCCTCAATGTGGTGCATCATCCGAAGTTGGCGCCGTCATGCGATGCGGTTCTGGTGGTGTGCCCCGAGCATGCGCGGACGTTTTATCAGGCAGGGTGGAGCAAGGCGCGATTGTACGAGGAACTTTACCGCTTGTGCCAGTTGCCGGGCGATGATCTGGTGGCTGGGATGCGTGGCATTGCAGAAGGATTGCCTGACAGCGCACGCGGCAAAATGATCAGCAAATTCCGCCCTGGCGGACTGCTGATCGTGCGGGCCGGCGGCGGGGCGGGAATGTTTTCCGGAATTATCGGCGGATGGTCCGCCAGCGGGGCGCGCGGGAGTGCGCCGGTAACGATAGAGGTGAAATCATGACGACGATTCTTGATCCGAGTTCGGAGCGGTCTCCGACGATACGGGCACGCCTTCCGCGGCCGGCCAGTCTGGATGGCAAGGTGGTGGGGCTGCTGGATATTTCGAAGGCGCGGGGGGATGTGTTTCTCGATCGGCTCGGGCTGCTGCTGACTGCGCGCGGGATTACCGTCAAACGCTACATGAAGCCGACGATGACCCGCCCTGCCCCGCTGGCATTGCGCCAGCAGATTGGCACGGAGGTCGATCTGGTCATTGAAGGCCTTGCCGATTGAGGGAGCTGCACGTCGTGCTGTACGCATGACATGGCAGACCTTGAAGCGCGTGGGATCCCGGTAGTCGCGGTAGCAACGACCGAGTTTATCGATGCGGCTACGGTGCAGGCAAAAGCCTTGGGCACCGATCCTGCTTATGTGTTCGTGCCGCATCCGGTGCAGGACCGGACGGATGCGGAGTTGCAGGCGATGGCGGAGGATTATTTGGAGCGGATTTTGGCGGAGTTGGTATCGAAGGATGGGTAAATATGCGGCGCGCTTAGGGAGCATTGCACAAGGAAGAACACCTGCGCGCATTCGCCCGACACTATCATTGTTGGATCGAACAAACGCTGACGTTCAATGCGCGGTGGGGTAGTCACCCGTGGCTATATTATTGCATA
>JACMOQ010000425.1 GCA_014377905.1 Acetobacteraceae bacterium
CGATGATATAGGCCGCCATCAGCACCACTGCCCCGCGGGCTGCACCGTAGAGCACGCCGAGGCTGCGATCTATCCCGCCCAGCCCGATGCTGCGCACGCCCTTGGCGATGATATTGGTGACCAGCGAGAACACGATGAGCGCCACCACGAACAAGGCAACATACGACATTGCATTGGCGATTTCGACCGACGCGATCCACTGGCGAAATTGCGGGCGCACCAGGTCGTTGAAGGCCACGGCGACATATGTAGCACCGCCCCAGGCAACGATGCCGAGAATTTCGCGCACGAAGCCACGCGAAAAGGCGAGCATGGCTGAAACCACCACCACGCCAACGGCAGAAAGATCGACCCAGTTCATGCGGTGTGGCGCTTCATATTAGCGTCATATATCGTAGGCCGGTCGGCGGATACCACCCCGCCATGCGGATGGCTTGCCCGCATTCGCGCAGGGTCGGTTTTGGCGGCTTCGCCAAAGGCATTAATCATTCACGCTGACTATGTTTTGCGGCAAAGCCGGCAACAAGGTCGGACAGATGCCCGATTTCGCGTAGCATCAGCCCGTCAGGGGCGGACAGCTTGGCATTACCGCGGGCGACGCGACGCGGCAGGCAGGCGGTTTCGAACCCGAGCTTCTGCGCTTCCTTCAGCCGCGCATCGGCTTGGGCGACCTGGCGGACTTCGCCGGACAAGCCAACCTCGCCGAAATAGACGCTGCCCGGATCGGTGGGTGTGTCGGTCGCTGCCGAGGTTAGTGCCGCAGCCACCGCCAGATCGGCGGCAGGTTCAGTCACGCGCAGGCCGCCCGCGACGTTAAGATAGACATCCATTGTGTTCAGGCGAACCCCGCAGCGGGTTTCGAGCACTGCCAGCAGCATCCCCAGCCGCCCGCTATCCCAGCCGATCACCGACCGGCGCGGCGAACCGCCCGGGTTGGGTGCCAGCAGGCATTGGATTTCGACCAGCACCGGGCGGGTGCCTTCAAGCCCGGCAAAAACCGCGCTGCCGGATATATGCCCGCGCCGCTCGGCAAGGAATAAGGCTGACGGGTTGGTAACCTCGGCCAGCCCACGATCGGTCATTTCGAACACGCCGATTTCGTCCGTGGCGCCGAAGCGGTTTTTCACGCCGCGCAAGATGCGGAACTGATGGCCGCGATCGCCTTCGAAATAGAGCACCGCATCGACCATGTGTTCCAACACGCGCGGCCCAGCGATGGCGCCTTCCTTGGTGACATGGCCAACCAAAACGACGGAAAATCCCTTGGTCTTGGCCAGCCGGATCAACTCGAAACTGCTCGCCCGCACTTGGCTCACCGTGCCGGGGGCGCTGTCGAGGTTGTCCATCCACATGGTCTGGATCGAATCGATCACCACCATGGTGACGTTGTTGGCGGCTTCGAGGCTGGCCACGATTTCGCGCAGATTGATGCTGGCCGCGAGTTCGAGCGCCGCGTCGGTCAAGCCCAGGCGGCGGGCGCGGAGCCGGATCTGCTCGATCGCTTCTTCGCCCGAAATATACAGCACCCGCTTGCCGGCCTTGGCGAGGCTCGCCGCCGCCTGCAACAACAAGGTCGATTTGCCGATGCCGGGATCGCCGGCGACCAGCAGCGCCGAGCCCGCCACCAGCCCGCCCCCCAGCACGCGGTCGAACTCGGCAATCCCGGTCGGCACCCGTGGCGGCGGTTCGGCGCTACCGGCGAGGTCAACGAATTGGATTTTGCTGCCGCCGGATTTCAACACCCCTTTGGCGAGGCCAGGCCCGGCGGTGGGTGGGGCTTCCTCGACAATGCTGTTCCAGGCGTCGCAGGTTTCGCATTTGCCGGCCCATTTGGGCGTGACGGCGCCGCAATCCTGGCAGACATAGCGGGCAATGGGTTTGGCCATTTTCAGCACACTCCACTCACCCTGAGGGAGAGGGGGCAGCTTCTCCCGCCGGGAGAAAGCGGGCGCATCACTTCCGCAATTCCATCTGAATTGGCCCTTCACGCCGGCCATGGGTGAACTGGTCCACCATGTCATTGCCACTTGTCATCAGCGACTTGGCCGGTCCTTGCCAGACGATCTTGCCCTTATGGATCATCGCCGCCTGATCGCCGATGCGGGCGGCGCTGATCATGTCGTGGGTGATGGCAACCGCGGTGCTGCCGAGCCGCTTCACGCAATCAACAATCAACCCGTCGATCACCGCGCCCATGATCGGGTCAAGCCCGGTGGTGGGTTCGTCGAAGAACAATATGTCCGGCTGGGCGGCGATGGCGCGCGCTAAGGCGACCCGCTTCTGCATGCCCCCAGATAATTCCGCCGGCCACAAATCGCCGACGCTGCCGGCGAGCCCGACCTGGCCGAGCACCCCGATCGCGCGATCCTTCGCCTCGTCACGGGTGACCAGCTTCTGCGCCAGCAATCCGAAAGCGACGTTTTCCCAAACCGGGAGGCTGTCGAACAGCGCGCCGTTTTGGAACAGCATGCCGATATGGGCGCGGGTTGCCTCGCGGTCGCTGCGGTCCATCGCGAGCAGGTTCTTGCCATCGATCTCAATCGTGCCCGCATCGGGTTCGATCAGCCCGAGCACACATTTCAGCAGCACTGACTTGCCCGACCCGGACCCGCCGATCACCACCATCGAGGTCCCGGGCGCGACGTCGAGATCAACCCCATCGAGCACCAGCTTGGCGCCGAAGGATTTGCTGAGCCCGCGAATGCGGATTTTCGGGGTCATCGTGCCGGTAGCCGGGTTTTGCTGGAATGCACTCATCGCGCGAAGAACAATTCGGTTAGCACATAGTCGAACGCCAGGATCAGCACGCTCGCGGTTACCACCGCCGCCGTGGTCGCCGCGCCCACGCCCTGGGCGCCGCCTTTACTATTGTAGCCGTGATAGCAGCCCATCAGGCTGATCAAAAACCCGAACACCGCCGCTTTCGCCAACCCCGAGATCACATCATCGGCTTGGACGAAATTGATCGTGTTGTTCAGATAGGTCGCCGCGCTGAAATTCAGCTTCAGGGTTGCGATGATGAACCCGCCGAGCACGCCCAAAATATCGGCAACCAGCACCAGCAGCGGCAGCGCGATCAAACCCGCAAGCAGCCGGGGCGCCACCAGATATTTCATCGGATTGGTCTGCAAGGTGGTCAGCGCGTCAATCTGGTCGGTGACCCGCATGGTGCCGATCTCGGCCGCCATCGCTGCCCCCACCCGGCCGGCGACCATCAGCGCGCCCAGCACCGGGCCGAGTTCCCGCGTCACTGACAGCACCACCAGGGACGCAATCGCGCTATCGGCGGAAAACCGCGACAGGCCGGTGGATGACTGCAACGCCAGCACCATGCCGGTAAAGACGGCGGTCAGCGCCACGACAGGCAGGCTGAGATAGCCGATTTCCAGCATCGCCCGGCCAAAGGCGCGGGGATAAAACGGCGGACGGACAATATGCGACAGGCCGGCCAGCGCAAACAGCGTCAGTTGCCCGGTGGCCTGGCACGCGCCCAACACGAAGCGGCCAATCGTGGCCAGCAGATCGAGCGCCGCGGTCACGCCAGGTAAGTCCGTGCATACCGCGACCACAAGGATGTCAAAACCTCATATCCATTGGTTCCGGCGTCACGCGCGATGTCGTCCGGTGTGCGATCGGGGCCGATCACCGTGAGCCAGTCCCCCGGTATGATCTCGGGAAAGTCGGTGACGTCGTAGGTTGTAAGGTCCATGGACACACGCCCTACCAGTGGCACCGGCCGTCGGTCAAAGATTGCATGCGAGCAATCGCCCATTGATCGTAGCCAGCCATCGGCATAGCCCAACGGTGCGGTGGCAATCCGGCTCGGCCGGGTCGCGCGCCAGGCGGCGTTATAACCGACGCTATCGCCCTGTTCGATCTCGCGGATTTGCAGAATTTCGATGTCGAGTCGCACGGTCTGGCGCATCGGGTTGGTCCGGTCCGGCGTCGGATTGATCCCGTAAAGCGCCGCCCCCGGCCGCGCGAGGTCGGAGGCAAAGTCAGGTCCAAGGAAAATCCCCGACGAATTGGCCAGGCTGCGCTTCATCGGCGGCAGGGCGGCACAAGCGGCGGCGAATTCGGCGTGCTGGCGCCGATTGATCGGATCATCCGGCACTTCCGACGACACCAGATGGGTCATCAGATACAGCAGGTCGAGCCCGACCAGCTGGCCAGGATTGGCGGCGAGTGTGGCAAGTTCCCGCTCGTCGAGGCCCAGCCTGTTCATCCCGGTATCAACATGAAGCAAAGCCGGCAGCCGACGGCCAAGCCCCTGTGCCTGGGCCGCCCAACGGGCAATTTCCGGCAGCGATCCCAGCACGGCGGTGATGTCCTGGGCCGCGAAAATCTCTGCCTGTCCCGGCGCCAGCCCGTTCAATACCGCCAGCATCGCCCCCGGCAGCAAAGCCCGGATCGCCAGCGCTTCGGACAAATGAGCCACAAAGAAATGCTGGCATCCGGCTGCATGCAGCGCCGGGGCAACGATCTGTGCGCCCAGCCCATACGCATCGGCCTTGACGACGGCGGCCACCTCGCCGCTCGGGTGACGGTCGCGCAAATCGCGCCAGTTGGCGACGATCGCGCCGACGTCGACTGTCAGGCGGGATGTTTCAATGCCTGTCATAGCCATCATGGTGCAAATCAGCATCGGCAAAGCGCGTGAATTCGCCCTCGAAAATCAGATCAACCTTGCCGGTCGGGCCATGGCGCTGCTTTTCGATAATGAGTTCTGCGCGATTATGCACCGCCTCCATGTCGGACTGCCACTTTGTCATTGCGGTGTTGTATTTTTCGGTGTTGTCGAAGGCGATCGGCTTGGGCTCGCGTTGTTTGAGGTAGTAATCGTCACGGTAGATGAACATCACCACGTCGGCGTCCTGCTCGATGCTGCCTGACTCACGCAGATCCGACAGCTGCGGCCGCTTGTCCTCGCGGCTTTCCACCGCGCGCGACAGCTGCGACAGCGCCAACACCGGCACCCCCATTTCCTTGGCCAGCGCCTTCAGGCCCTGGGTGATCTGGGAGATTTCCAGCACCCGGTTTTCCGGACGTGTCCCCAGCGCTGGACGCATCAGCTGCAAATAATCAATGCATACCAACGCCAACCCCTGGGTCCGCTTCAACCGCCGGCAACGCGACCGCAACGCGGACAGGGTGATCGCCGGGGTGTCATCGATCAGCAGTGGCAGCGCGCTGATCTCGCGGCTGACCTGGACAAACTTGTCGAATTCCTTCTGCCCGATATCGCCGCGGCGGATGCGGTCGCCGGAAATCCGTGACTCCTCTGACAGCAGGCGTGTGGCGATCTGCTCGGCGCCCATTTCGAGGGAAAAAAATGCGACCGTCGCTTTTGGCTTGGCCGCGGGATCAATCGCGCGCGCCTCCTCCAGCAATGACTTCGCCGCGCCGTAGCAGAATTTCACCGCCAGCGACGATTTGCCCATACCCGGCCGTGCCGCCAGGATTAGCAGATCGGACGGATGCAGCCCGCCCAGTTTGCCATCGACATCGCGCAATCCGGTGGTCAGGCCGGTCACCCCGCCCGAGCGCTTGAAGGCCAACTGGGCAATGTCGATGGCGCCAACCAGCGCGGTTTCGAATGTAACAAACCCACCATCATTGCCGCCACGCGCCGCCAGATCGAACAACGCCTGCTCGGCCTGTTCCAACTGCCCGCTGCCGTCGAGCGCCGCGTCCGCGCCAAACGCGTTGTTAACAACGATCTCGCCAATATCGATCAACTGCCGCCGCAACCAGGCATCGTGCACGGCCTTGCCGTATTCCCCGGCATTGATGATGCCGACCATCGCCGACAGCAATTGCCCGAGATAGGCAGTGCCGCCCACCTCATCCAGCACCCCGGAATGCTCGAATTCAGCCTTCAGCGTTACTGCGTCCGCGAGCTGCCCACGCTCAACCCGACGGCGGATGGCGTCAAAAATTCGGCCATGAATTGGGTCGGCAAAATGATCCGGCAGCAGGAAATCGCTGACCCGCTCATAGGCTTTGTTGTTGGCCAGCAGCGCGCCGAGCAGGGCCTGCTCGGCCTGCTCATTGCGCGGAGGCAGGCGTTGCGACAGGCCGAACAGGCTGGAGGCGGTATCGATGTTGTTCATGGGACTGCCATTGTTGCGGGGGGCACCCTAGGCGCTCCCAGATCGTGACGGCAGACCCTGTCCCTGTGGATAGCTGTGGATAACGGGGGGAAGTTTTATTCCCCCATCCGCGTCAGCATTTCCCGCAGCGGTTCCGCGCCTGGATTTTGCCCCTGCCCGCTCAACACGATCTGCTGCGGCGAGAAGCTCTGGCCATAGTAAGTCTGGTTCCATTCGCTGCGCTGGGAAATCACCGAGCCTTCGAGCGAAACCCCGGCAAACAGACCGCGCGTGGCCGCAAACGCCACAATGTCCGCCCGCAACGCGGTTGTGGTGGAGCCTTGCACCCCGACCCCGATTGTGGCGACCGCGACGGAGGCATCGGCGCCGAACTTGAACTGGCTGTTCATCAGTGCCCGCAAGCCATTTTCGGTGAGTATCAGGAAAATGATCTGGCTGTCCTGCACCCCAATCTGAAACCCGACACTGCCGCTGCCCATCCCATAAAACGCCGGGCTGCTCCATCCCTTCTCGCCGCGTCCGACCAGCACGCAACTGCCGCCCTCACCG
>JACMOQ010000052.1 GCA_014377905.1 Acetobacteraceae bacterium
AGCATGCGCTCGACCATGAATTTGCTCTCGCCATAGGGCGAGCCAGGGTCGATCCGATCGTCTTCCGCGATTGGCAGGCGTTCAGGCAACCCGAACAAGGCAGCGGTTGACGAAAATACCAGTTTCTTCACGTCATGGCGGATGCAGGCATCGATCAAGCCACCAGAATTGCCGGCATTGGCGGCGAAATAGCCCATCGGGTCACGCATGCTGTCGCCAACCAGCGACAAGGCGGCAAAGTGGAACACCCCGTCCCACGGACCATCGGCCAGCACCTTATCCACCGCTGCGCGGTCTGCCAGATCAATTTCGGCCAATGCAACACCGTCCGGCACTGCTTCACGATGGCCGGTGCTGAGATTATCCAGCACCGTGCAGCGATCGCCGCGGGCGCGCAACGCCCGCACAAGATGGCTGCCGACATAGCCAGCCCCACCGGTCACCAAAAATCGTCGTGCCATTTGCCTGGCCAATATCAGCCCGCGGGCACCAGCGCGTCGCGATAGGCGAACAGTCCGACCTGGCCGCCGGTATGGAGGAACACAACGTTTTCCTCGGCGGTAAAATACCCCTTGCGGATCAGGTCGATCAGCCCGGCCGCCCCTTTGCCCGAATAAACCGGATCGAGAAAAATCGCCTCGGTGCGCGCAAAGATCGTCACCGCTTCGACCATGCCGGGTGTCGGTTGGCCGTAACCCGCGCCGACATAATCGCAATTGGCCTCCACCGCCTCGCGCCGAATGCTCGCCACGCCAAGTCGGGCGGCAGTGGCCTCGGCGAGTTTGTGCACGGTTGCTTCCTGGCGATCCTTGGGATTGCGCACCCCGATGCCAAGCACCCTGATGCCGGCATTCAACGCCTCAAAACCTGCTACCAGCCCGGCCTGGGTGCCAGCGCTGCCGGTCGCATGGACCAGCCGGTCGATCCGCAGGCCGATCTCATTGGCCTGGGCCAGCAGTTCAAGCGCGACATGGACGTAGCCCATCGCGCCCACCGCATTGGAACCGCCGCCCGGAATCAGATAAACCTTCTCGCCGGCGGCGCTCAGTTTCGCACCGGTATCCTCGATCGCCGCCTGCATGTCCGTGCCGCCGGCGCGGTATTCGATATTGATGCCAAGCAGATGGTCGAGCAGCACGTTGCCGCCTTCGAGGTATTCGACCGAGTTAGTGTCCACCCGATGTTCAAGCAGCGCGGTGCATGTCAGGCCAAGCTTGGCGCAAACCGCGGCAGTCTGGCGAACATGGTTGGACTGCACCGCCCCTTGGGTCACGATATGGGTCGCGCCTTGGGCAAGCGCTTCGCCCATAAGATATTCGAGCTTGCGGTTCTTGTTCCCGCCCATCGCGACCCCAGTGCAGTCATCGCGCTTGATCCAAAGCTGCGGCCCGCCCAGCGTCTTGGTCAGGTTCGGCATGAACTCCAACGGGGTTGGGGCATGGCATAATTTAACGCGGGGAAAGCGGGCGAGATGCATGAAGGGACACTTTCGATTAATTTTCCGGCGCGACTGTAACATGCGCGTCGCCAAGAGCATCATTCGGTCGGCTTGTCTATTCGACCGGATAAAGATGATCGTGAAAACAGGACTCTAGAGCGTGTCTGTCCAGTCAACCTGAACGGATCGCGCTTTAGACTGTTTCCCAATGATGGTCGCAATGCAATCCCGTGGATGATCAAGTGGACCGGGGCGCGATTTCAGCGCAGACTAATCATCTATTCGGAATGCTCGGCCGTAGTCCGCGGCACACGCCAGAGGAGACCGACCCATGTTGATCAAAAACCGCCGTATTTGGGATTTGCCCGCCAGCGCCATTACCCCCGAACATCTGGTCACCAATCGCCGCGGCCTGATCGGCGGGCTTGGGGCGATCGCCGGTGGGTTGGTCGCAGGCCCCGCCAGCGCCCAGTGGAAAATCTTTGGCGGCCCGACCGCCAAATTGCAGGAATTGAAGCCACTGAGCGCGCGCGCGAACGGGACCTATGTCCCAGGCCGCGACATCACGCCGGAAAAAGATGCCACCAGCTATAATAACTATTACGAATTTGGCACCTCCAAATCCGTGGTCGATGCCGCCCAGGCGCTGCCCACCTCGCCCTGGACCATCGCCATCGATGGCATGGTGAAAACCCCGAAGACAATCGGATTTGACGATCTAATGAAGAAAGTCAGTCTGGAGGAACGCGGTTATCGCCATCGCTGCGTCGAGACCTGGGCGATGACGGTGCCGTGGATCGGCTTTCAGCTCTCCGAGTTGGTGAAAATGGCTGAGCCATTGGGCAGCGCGCAATATGTCGTCTTCAACACCCTGGCCGACCAGAAGACCATGCCGGGCCTGAAAATGAGCTATTATCCCTGGCCCTACACCGAAGCGGTGACCATGCAGGAGGCGATGAATGAGCTGTCATTTCTGTCCGTCGGCATGTACGGCAAGACTATCCCGCCGCAAAACGGCGCCCCGATCCGGCTGACCCTGCCGTGGAAATATGGCTTCAAATCGGTGAAATCGATCGTCAAGATCAGCTTCACCGACAAGCGCCCCAAAACCTTCTGGCAGGAATTGCAGGATAGCGAATATGGCTTCTGGGCCAATGTGAACCCGGCCGTTCCACATCCGCGCTGGAGCCAGGCGCGTGAACGCCTGCTGGGCAACGACGAAATGGTGCCGACCCAGATATGGAATGGCTATGGCGATTACGTTGCTTCGATGTATACCGATAAAAAGAACGAGCGACTTTTCGTGTGACCCTGCGATCGTCCATTTCCGTGCGCGTCCTGATGGTGCTGTCGGCAGCCTTCCTGGTTGCCGCATTTGGGATGGCGTTGCTGCTGTCGCCCGGCACCAGCCTCGGCGCTGCGCTGGCCCGGGTTGACCATCAATTGCTGGTCAATCTGCAAGACACGTTGCGCGGCGCATCGCTGGGATGGCTGTGGACCGGGCTGGTTTTGCCTTTGCTGGCGCGGCCGAACTGGTTGCTGCCGCTCACTGTCGCCGTGCTGTGTGGTGGCGGTGCATTCAGCCTTGCCAGCAGGCCAGCCACAACCAGGCCACATCGGCGCCAGGGCTAACGCTGGATGGATATTTATCACGTGTTCTGCGACCTCAAGCCTGGGGTCGCCGATCTCACATTTGTCGAAAGCCTCAATCGCTATCTTGGGTATTTACATGACCGCGATTTGGTCGCGTCGTGGCGCATCACCCGCGCCAAGCTTGGATTCGGGTTGCGGGGCATGGGCGACTGGCATATCACCATCGAAGTCCGAGACCTTGCCCAGCTTGAAGCGGCGTTCCAAATCGTTGCCAGCCGTCGCGACCCGGTGGAAGGCTTTCATTTCGGAGTGAACTCGGTGGCACAGAACGTGGTGTTCGCGCTCTATCGCGATTTCCCGGACGCGGCCCGCCAATACGGTGAAGAACGCTTCTGATGGGCCCCGTGCTTTAATGGTAATGACGATCGGGATCGATTTCGGCACCACCAACTCGGTGGTCGCCATCCGCCACGCTGACGGACGCCGGGAAACCCGCCACTTCGGGCCAGACGCGCTGGAAATGTTTCGCTCGGTGCTGTGCTTTGCCGCCGATGACACCAACGCCGGCCAAAAATTGCGCCATGCCGCCGGGCCTGCGGCGATCGAGGCCTATCTCGACGATCCGCTCGACAGCCGGTTGATCATGTCGATGAAAACCTATCTCGCCCAGGCGAGCTTCAACGAAACCCGGATCTATGGCCGTCGCTTCACTTTGGAAAACCTGATCGCGACCTTCCTGCGTGCCCTGGTGATCGCGGCCGGCGGTCTGCCGGAAACTGCCCGCCTGGTGGTTGGCCGCCCGGTCCGTTTCGCCGGCGCAAACCCCAGCGATGAACTCGGCGCCGCCCGGCTCACCGCGGCCTTCGCCGAGGCTGGCATGGCCGACATCACCCTCGCTTTGGAACCGGAAGGCGCCGGCTATCGCTTCGTGCGCGGCCTGACCCGCCCGGCCAACGTGCTGATCGGCGATTTCGGCGGCGGCACCAGCGATTTTTCGGTGTTGCGCTTCGATCCCACCACCGGGCGGGTGGTGGCGCTGTCCAACACTGGCATCGGCATCGCGGGGGACGTGTTCGACTATCGCATCATCGATGCAGTGATTTCCCCCAAGCTTGGCAAGGGCGATACCTATAAAATTCGCGGCCTCGGCAGTGGCACCGCGCTGCCAGTGCCGCCCGAATATTTTTCCGCCTTCGCGCGCTGGCATTTGCTGTCGCTGATGCGCAACCCGAAGACCTTGCGCGCCATCAAGGAGGTCGCCGCCGCATCCGCCCACCCGGAACGGCTCGGCGCGTTGGTGACGGTGATTGAGGAAGAACTCGGCTATGCGCTTTATCGCGTCGTCTCGGGCGTCAAAGCCGAATTGTCGCGGGCCGAGACCGCAATACTGCGCTTCGACCACAAAACCTTCAAAATTGAACGCCGCATCACTCGGGCCGAATTCGAAGCCTGGATTGCCCCCGACCTGGCGCAGCTATCCGCAACCGTCGATGCCGCCCTGCTGCAAGCGAACCTCGCCACCGACGCCATCGACCATGTCTTCCTGACCGGCGGCACCGCCTTTGTGCCGGCTGTCCGGCGTATTTTTGCCGACCGCTTCGGTGCCGATAAAATCGTCGGCGGTGGGGAATTTGTCTCGGTTGCCGAAGGGCTGGCGTTGATCGGCGCCGATCGCGGGTGAATATTGCCCGCCAGGCGCGCGGCACGCGGTCCCAGCGCGGCGGGCTTGCTGCCGAAGCTGCCGCCTGCGCGGCGCTGGTTTGCGACGGTTGGACAATCCTCGCACAACGCCTGCAAACAGGTGCCGGCGAGAGCGACATCGTCGCCGACAAGGATGGGCTCCTGGCGCTCATCGAGGTCAAAAGCCGCAAGACCTTGTCGGCCGCCGCCTACGCGGTGTCGCCCCGCCAGCGCGCGCGGTTAATTGGTGCGGCCGACGCCTTGCTGGCTGCCCACCCGGAGTGGGGGATGGCGGGCGTGCGGTTCGATGTGGTGGTCGTCGATGACGCCGGTGCAATCCGGCGCATCGCTGACGCATTCAGGCTCGAAGCCTGACCGGGTGCTTAGACCGGGCGCTTACGACCGATTGAATTCCTCGGCCGACATCTCCCCCAACGCACTGAACAGCATCGGCCAGGTCCGCAACCCCTCATCAAACGATGACAGCCGGAAGAACTCGTTCGGCGCGTGGGCGCCTTCATCCGGCATCGCCAGTCCGAAAGTCATCGCATCAAGCCCCAGCATCTCCTTGAAAATCGCGGTGATCGGGATGCTGCCACCGGCGCGCGATGGAAAAGCCGGCTGGCCACTGGCGGCCTCCAGCACGGCGAGCGCGGTGCGCACCAGCCGGTGCTCCTCGTGCAGGCTGTTGGATGGCGTGCCACCAAATTCCTCGGCAATTTCAAGCGTGACGCCCTTGGGCAGATGGGCGCACAAATGCGCGCGTAACGCAGCTTGCGCATTGGCCGGTGACATGCCGGGTGACAGCCGCATGGTGATCTTGGCGTGGGCCTCGGCCGGCAAAACGGTCTTGGCCCCAGCGCCGGTATAGCCACCCCATAATCCATTGAATTCGATGGTTGGCCGCAAGGTCGTGGCTTCCCGCACAGTATAGGCCGGATCCCCCCAGCGTGTGCCGCCAAAATCGCCGAAGAATTGCGCTTCGTCGAATGGCACCGCCGCTGCCGCAGCACGCGCGGCATTGCTGATCGGGGCGGCGTCGGCGCCGAAATTGGCGACCTGAATGCGGCCCTGATCATCGTGGAGGGTGGTCAGCAGGGCCATAATCTCGCGCAGCGCATTGCGCGCCGCACCGCCATAGCGGCCGGAATGGCCGTCGCTATCGGCGGTCCGCACCGTGAGTTCGAGCCCGGTGATGCCGCGATGGCCAATGCCGACGGTCGGCACAGTGGTGCTGGTGCGCCCACCATCGGCGGACAGCATGGCATCAGCGCTGAGCTTGTCGCGGAAGCGTTCAACAATGCCGCGCAGTCCGGGACTGCCTGATTCTTCCTCGCCCTCCAGAAAAATCTTCACGTTGATCGGCAGCTTGCCGGTAACCTTGAGAAACGCAGCTACGGTTTCGATCGCGATCGTGGTCGAGTCTTTCACATCCGATGCCCCCCGCGCATAAATCCGTCCGTCGCGGATGGTCGGCTCAAAAGGTGGGCTATGCCACAATTCCACGGGATCAGCGGGTTGCACATCATAATGCCCGTAAATAATCAAAGTCGGCTTGCCCGGTGCGCCAGTCCAGGCGGCATAAACCGCCGGTTGCCCGATCCCTCCATCGAGCAATTGTACCTCGTCTAGCCCGGCCTCGGTCAGCCGGGCCAGCAGCATTGCCCGCGCCGCATCCATGGCGGGCGCGAAGGACGGATCGGTCGACACGCTCGGAATGCGCAGCAATGCGTCAAGCCTGGCGAGAATAACGTCACGCTGGTCCACGAGATGGGCGATGACGGCGTCCGACATTGTAAAAATCCTCTATTATTCAGCCGCGAGGGCGCCCGGGGCGATCAGAGTGCCGGCCAACGACACCAGCCCCGCCACCAGCTCAGTCATCTGGGAGGCAAGGCCCGCAAACCCGGCACTTGGGGCAATCGCGTCTTCGTCCATATAAAGCGCGCGGCTAATCTCGATTTGCAGGGCGTGAACGGCGCGACTTGGCCGCCCATAATGGCGGGTGATGAAACCACCGGCATAGGGGTCGTTGCGCAGCACCCGGTAGCCCATGCCGCGCAATATCTGTTCGGCGCCGGCGGTGATGATGGGGTTGCACGCGGTACCGTGCGCGTCACCCAGCACGAAATCGGCGCCGGATTTGGCAGGCAGGGCGTTACCGGGCATCGAGTGGCAATCGATCAGCACCACCGCGCCGAACTGGCGATGGGTGCTGTCCAGCAACCCGGCCAACCCTTCGTGGAAGGGCTGCCAGCATTCAGCGACCCGCGCCTCGGCCTCGGCGAACCGCAGCCGGCGGCGATAAATAGTCTCCCCCGAGGCCACCAGCTTTGCCACCGTCCCCAAGCCTGCCGCGACCCGCGGTGAGGTCACGTTGACCCAGTCAGGCAGCGTGTCTTCGAACATCGCCGGGTCAAGCTCCCACGGTTCGCGATTGGCATCGCACCAAGCGCGCGGAAAATTGGCGCAGATCAGGGGTGCGCCATAGGCCGGGGCTCCGGAGAAAAGGGTGTCGACGAAACTATCTTCGGACCGGCGCAGGCGATGGGCGTCAAGCCGAGATGCGGCCAGGAATTCATCGGGATAGACGATGCCGGAATGGGCGGAGCTGGACACCACCGGTGCGCTCTGTCGGGAGGGCCGCAAAACGCGGATTGGCTGGGGAAACGGCGGCGCGGCAGGGTGCATGGCCCCATTGAACCTGCACCAACGCGGGAGGGCAAGATGAAGCCTTGCATCCAAGGGGTGGTTTGGCGGGTAATCCGGACAGATTGCGGGAGAATGTTTATGCGTGGCTTCCTTTCAGGATTGTTTTTTCTGGTGGGCCTTCAGCTTGCCACTGCTCAGGATACGCTGCCCGATGCCGCCAACCGCGCCAGCATTCGCGGCGTGATCACGGCCCAGATCGCGGCATTCCGGCGCAATGACGCCCAAGCCGCCTTTGGCTTTGCCACACCCAACATCCAAAGCATGTTCGGCACCGCCGAGAATTTTATCGCCATGGTCGAAACCGGCTATCCGCCGGTCTGGCGCCCACGCGACCTCCAATTCGGTGCCTTGGAGAATCGGGACGGACAACTGGTCCAGAAGGTCGAGCTGATCGGCCCCGACGGCGCCCCCGCGCTGGCACTTTACACGATGGAACGCGGCCCAGACGGGGTCTGGCGCATCGATGGCTGCGCCTTGCTGCCAAGCGAGAAACTCTCAGTCTGAAGCGCGATGGCCGCCTGGGGCACGAAGCGGGCCTGATCGGGCAGCAATCGCGAGATCGCCTTGCGGGAAGCTGCAAACCGCGCTTGCGCGCTGGCAAGGTCCGGTTGTTGGCCGGGCAGTTCCGCGAGCCGGCCATCGGCACCCCATCCGAACCGGTCGGTCCAATGTTCGCGCTGCCAAACCCCCATGCGTTCCTGCCGTGCCCAATCATGCACCAGCATCAACTGGCTTCCATCCACGGCGAGCCGCAATATGCTGCCATATTCAGCCGTTGCGTCCCGGCCATGCCAGAGTTGAATGTCCTGGAGACAAAACCCGCGTCCGCCACAAAATGCCACAAAAACATTGCTTTCGACGGTAAACTGCACCGCCACCAGATGCGCGCCTGCCAGGAGCCCGGCAAAGGCGATCCACGCCCGCGCTGCTGGCAACAGCACCGGCGGCGCTTTGCCATCCGGGTCGGGCAGGGCGACCAAATCCAAGGTCACCGGATCGAGGGCAAGCCGCGCCCCGGCCTGGGTGACGGCGGGGATGGCCAAACTTGCCAACAGGGAACGGCGGGACAACATCTCCTCAGCCTAACGACAAGTGGTAAAGCAGAGGTTAACCCCGCCCGATCGCCCAGCCGGCGCTGGTGGCGGCGAGGCAAAGCGTAACCGAACCCAGCACGTTGCCCCATGCCGCAATCCAAGCCCCTTGTTGCAGCAATTCAAGGGTTTGCAGGCTGAAGGATGAAAACGTGGTGAAGCCGCCGCAAAACCCCACCATGAGCAACAACCGCAGGCTCACCGCATCGGGCCGTGCGCCGGTTGCCAGCCACCCTATAATAAAACTGCCGGCAACATTGATCAGCAGCGTGCCCCAGGGAAAACCCTCCCCGACCGCCCGGGTGACCCAAAGTCCGAGCAAATACCGCAGCACACTGCCCGCCGCCCCGCCCAGCGCCACCATCAAAATTGCCATCCTCGCGCTCCGACTTGCGATTCCCCAGCCTGGTCCGGATGGCAAAACCCGCCCGGTCCGCTAAACCTGTTCCGACATGCACGATTCTCCCGAGCCAACCAACCTATGGCTGCAGCGCCAGATGGCCGCCGCCCGCCCCGATGTCGTGCCTGTAGCGGTGCGGACCCTGGCTGCGACGTTCGCTGCCATTCTGCAAGCCTTTTGCATTGGCGCGCTGCTGGCGGGCGCTGTCGCCGGCAACGCGTCGCCCTGGCTGCCGGCGGCAGGCTTTGTCGGCCTCGCTATTCTGCGCGCTTGGCTTGGCCATCAAGCAGAACTTGCCGCCTTCGAGGCCGGGGCCGCCGCCCGCACCAGGCTGCTTGATACCGCGCTCGCCCGTATGCTCGCAGCCGGCCCGGCTTTGCTGCGCCGCCATCATTCGGCGGTTCTGGCCAATATTCTGGTTGACCGGATTGAGCAGCTCGATGGTCTGTTCGCCCGCTGGATGCCAGCGGTAGCATTGGCGATCGGCGGGCCGCTGCTGGTGGTCGCGGCCATGGCGCTGCTCGACCCTATCGGCGCGCTTATTCTGCTCGGCTGCGGACTGCTGGTGCCGCTCGGCATGGCGCTGTCAGGGCTCGGTGCGGCCGCGGCCACCAAGCGCCAGTTTGCCGCCATGCAGCACTTGCAAACCCGCTTTCTCGACCGGTTGCGCGGCATTGCCACCATCGTGCTGGCTGGCCAAACTGCGCGAGAGGCTGATGCGCTGGCCCAGGCCTCCAACCAGCTGCGGGTCCACACCATGCGGGTGCTGCGGGTCGCGTTCCTGTCGTCGGCCGTGCTGGATTTTGCCCTGGCTGTGGCGCTGGTGGCGCTGGCAATGCGCTATGTCAGCCTCGGCACCCCGTCTGGTTTGGCCTTGACTGGCTTGTTCCTGGCCATTGAGTTCTTCGTCCCGCTGCGTGGCTTTGCCGCCGTTTATCAGGACCGCCTGCATGCCAACGAAGCGGCCGCAGCGCTCGCGTCCCTGCCGAACATGCCGCCGCCCGCGCCTGATTTGCCGGTCCGCCACGTCGCCGCACGGGGCCTGACGATTGCGTTCGAAGACGTGGACTTCACCTGGGACGCGCGCCGCGGCAAAGCGCTCGATGGCCTCAGCTTCCGGCTTCCAGCGGGCGAAACCCTGGTGCTCGCAGGGCCGTCGGGCGCGGGAAAATCCACCGTCTTCGAAATTCTGTTGGGCTTTGTCCGACCCGATCGCGGCGTGGTGCGGATCAATGGTGCCGATCTAGACACCCTGGTCCCGGCCGCCCGCGCCAAGCTGATCGCCTGGATCGGCCAGCGCCCGATGCTGTTCGCGGGCAGTATCGAAGACAATATCCGTTTCGCCGACCCTGATGCCACCGCGGTCGCCGTAGCGGACGCTGTCCGGGCCGCCAAGCTCGACACCGTCCTCGCAACCCTGCCCGATGGCCTTGCGACCCGGATTGGCGAGGGCGGATACGGGCTGTCCGGGGGGCAGGCCCAGCGTATCGCGGTGGCGCGCGCATTCCTGCGCAATGCTCCGTTGCTGCTGCTCGATGAACCAACCGCCCATCTCGATCCGGCGACCGAAGCCGAGCTGCTGGACAGTCTGCGTCGCCTGATGGCGGGCCGCACGGTGATCGTGGCGACTCACAGCCTCGCCGCCCAGGGCTTGGTGCAAAGCTTCGATGGGCGTCGGCTGGACCTGCATGCCCCCAAGGTTGCAGCATGACCGCGCTGATCCGCATTGTCGGGCTGTGGCGCGGCCAGGCGATTTGGCTGTTTGCCGGCGGGCTGGTGTCGCTGGCAGCCCTCGCAACCCTGCTCGGGCTGATGGCCGGGGCGGCGGGCCTTGCCCTGGGTGCCGGCGGACTGGTTGGGTTGCGCGCGCTTGTCATCGGCCGGGTGGTGTTGCGCTACAGCGAACGTCTGTTGGCCCATTCGGCGTTGTTCCGCGCGCTGGCGGCTTTGCGGGTGTGGTTTTTCCGCGGCCTTGCCGAACGCGGAGCAGGCGGGCTTGGATTTCGCGATGCCGGCGACCTGATCGCGCGCATGTTCAACGACATCGCGGCCCTTGATGCGATCTATCTGCGTCTGCTCTTGCCGTTGGCCGGCTGCGTGGTGCTGCTGCCGGCGCTGCTGGTGCTGTTGGCGCCGGTGCATTGGTGGCTCGCCTTATCGGTCGGCGCGCTGTTCGGCCTTGCCGGGTTCGTTGTCCCGGCCATCCTCGCGGGCCAGTCCTTGCTGGCCGGCCAGATTGTCGTCGAAGCCGGGGCCGCGTTGCGTGTCGCGACGCTGGATGCCGCCAGCGGCCTGCGCGAAATCCGCGCCTTTGCCGCCGAGGACCGTATCACCGGCCAGATCGAGCGGGCGACGGCCGATCTGATTGCGGCCGAACGTGCCCGCACCCGCCAAACCGCCCGCGCCCAGGCCATCGCCTTTCTGATCGCCCAGGCCGGGATGTTGCTCACTTTGCTTGCCGCCGGCGCGCATCCGGCTATTGTGTTTGTCGCGGCAGCGGCCTTCGAACTCCCCCCCGCCATGCCGCGCGCCGGTGTTCTGGCCGGCCCCGCTGCCGCCGCCGCCGCCCGCGTGCTTGGCGCCGCCGATGGGCCAATTGCCCACCCCGATCCGTCCTACCCCGCGCCGATGCCTGCAGGCAGCACACTGCGCTTCGATGCCATCCATTTTGCCTGGCAACCCGACCGCCCGAAGCTCTTTGACGGGCTGTCGATTGAGGTCCCGCAAGGCATGTTCGGCGCCATCCTCGGTCCTTCCGGGAGCGGCAAATCCAGCC
>JACMOQ010000426.1 GCA_014377905.1 Acetobacteraceae bacterium
AAGACATGCGTGGCCGTTACCCGCGCCATCATTGGCCGGACGACCCCGCTACAGAAACCGCAAAACCACAAACCCGAAAATAATCCCGCCGAGCACCCCAAGCAGCACCAACCCCAGGCGCTTTTCGATAAAGGCCCGCATCGGTGGCCCAAAGAAATACAGCAGCGCCGACACCAGGAAAAAGCGCGCCCCGCGCGTCACGATCGATGCCGCCATGAACACCCAGAAATTGAAGCTCGCGGCCCCGGATGCGATGGTAACGATCTTGTAGGGGATCGGGGTAACGCCTTTGAGCAAGATCACCCACAGCCCATATTCGGCATAGCTGTCCTTGAAGCGGGCAAAGGCGGCTTCGTAGTGGTAGGCTTGCAGCAAAGGTGTCGCCAGAACCTCGAACAAAGCGTAGCCGATGAAATAGCCCAGCGCGCCGCCGGCAACGGATGCGATCATGCACACCAGGGCCAGGAACCATGCGCGTTCGCGCCGCGCCAGCACCATCGGGATCAGCAGCACATCGGGCGGGATGGGGAAGAAGCTTGCCTCGGCGAAACTGATTACGGCGAGCCACCACGGCGCGTGGCGACTGCCGGAAAGCGCGATCACGCGGTCATAGAGGCGACGCAGCATTGCGGTGTCCTTAAATTACCTGGTGGGCTTGCCACGGGCATCGCCCCGGTTCAACCATTTCTCAGTGAAACAAGGACCTATGATGCGCATCGCCCTGATCCATGCCTTGAAGCACTCGATTGTCCCCATCGAGGAGGCTTTTGCCCGTCTGTGGCCGGAAGCGCGTCTGGCCAATCTGCTCGATGACAGCCTGTCCGCCGATCTCGCCCGCGATGGCGCGTTGGACGACGCGATGACCGGACGGTTCCTGACGCTGGCGCGCTACGCCGCCAATGCCAAGGCGGACGGGATTTTGTTTACATGTTCCGCGTTCGGGCCGTGTATCGAGGCCTGTGCCGAAATGCTGGCACCGATGCCGGTTCTGAAGCCGAATGAAGCGATGATCGAGGAAGCCGTCGCGATCGGCGGCAGGATCGGGCTGCTCGCAAGTTTCGCACCGACGCTCGCCTCGATGCCGCCAGAGTTTCCCGCGAGTGTGACCTTGATGCCGTACCTGGCCGATGGCGCGATGGCGGCGCTCGATCGTGGTGATTTTCCTGCGCATGACGCAGCAGCCCTTGCGGCGGCGCGGGAATTGGCCGGGTGTGACGCGATTGCGTTGGCGCAGTTCAGTCTGGCACGGGCGGCGGGGGCGATTGCGGCGGCCACGGGCAAGCGGGTGTTGACCACCCCGGATAGTGCGGTGCGGAAGCTACAAAGGCTGCTTCTGCCGTAGGGCGGATGCAATCCGCCACCGTCGATCAGCCGCTCAATCTGGTGAAGTCGGTTACTGTTGAATAACCGATTGGGCCGCGCGCCGCCGGCGCAGCAGCAACATTCCGAATAGGCCCGATCCGAACAGCATCAGGCTGGCGGGTTCTGGCACATTGGCCGCACCAGATGCACTGGTTTTGCCGGCAGGCAAAGCGCCGGTGAAGGAGAAGTCATGCAACTCGCCGCGGCCGTTGAAGTTTGACGCGTAGAGAAACCCCTCCATCGCCGAACTGTTTGATACGGTCGCGTTCCTTGCCAACACTGCGCCATGCCAGCCCGAAAGGTTGACCGACGTTGCGTCAACAAAGTTCCAGATGAGGCTCTGATTCAATGTTGTGTTCGCATTGAAATTCGCCATGGGGTTGAAGCTGGTTCCGCTCACATTGATGATGATGGTGCGCGCCGTGCCGCTGAAAACTAGGTTGCGCGCGTTAGACAGCACCGCGGCCGACAGGCTGAAAATGGAGGTGCCGCTGTCGTCTGGAGTTTCGTTAAAGGTGAAATTGTTTGGGTCCGACGCATTCACTTTGCTGTTGGCAGCAAGGCCGGCAAGCTGGGTGATCATCTGGTCGAGCGGCGTGGTGAAACTCGCGATCGCGAAGTTCGGCGAATTCTGCCGCAGCGACCCGCCGTTGAGGCTAAAGGTTCCGGCATTGCTGGTGACATAGTTGACATTGCCGCTTTTGTTGACATTAGCCGACCGCACGCCGCTTCCGATGGTGATGGCATTCACCGCCTCGTAGCTGGATGCCGCCGCGGTGCCGCGTGGCGTGTAAAATGTTGCCCCGCCGTCCATAACATTGGTAACCACGCGGCCTTCGACGTCTGAGTTGGACGTGAAGCTGCCGCTGATGACGGCGTTGAACTGGCCCATGATGTCAGCCGCGGTCATTGCGCCTGCCTGTGCCGATGACGCGTTTGCAAAGATCGTAACGACCGAGGCCACAACCCATGCCGCCGCCTGACGCATGAACATGTGCCGCGATGGTTGATCGGAAGGTGCTGAAATCGTCGCGGGGTCACTGGGCATTTGGATTTCCAAGATCTAATGGTCTTGAAACAAAGGCAGCAGGAATCGTGCCAGTTCAGCGATCTGTCTATGTATCTGCTAGGCTTCAGTTTTCTTGAAATACGCGGCCTGGCTTTTAGGGCGCATGTTACAAGCGCCACGCAAAATGCAAAAAAAGCTGGTTTTTCGCTTCCGATTGCAAAATGCGAAGACATCGGTGATGAGGCCCAGGCAACCAACCGACCCCCACCGATATTGGGTGGGATCGGCCGATGGAGAATAAAGAGTGGCGATGCGCAGATCGCCAACATCGCCCGGCGCAGAAGTGGCGGTGACTACTCCACCGCCCCCCGCAACGCCGCCCCCGCTGCCAGCGGGCACAACGGCAATGCACCGGCCAGAAACGCGGCGATCAACAACAAATGTGGTCGGCCCGACTGGTCCCCCGTCACCGCATCGACCGCCGAAACCCCAAATACCAGCACGGGCGCGGCCAGCGGCAACACCAGCAACGGCAGCAACACCCCACCGCGCCGTGCGCCGATGACGATGGCGGCCCCGGTCGCACCCAGCAGCGACAGCACCATCGTCCCAGGCAATA
>JACMOQ010000427.1 GCA_014377905.1 Acetobacteraceae bacterium
CCAATGCGACCGACCAATCCTTCCTCGCCGCCCGCTATGCCGCGGCCGACGTGCCGGCCACCGGCCCGACCAACGATGTCATCCGCACCATGTTTGACCATCGGTCGGTGCGCGGCTACCTGCCAACCGCCCTGCCGCCTGGCACTATCGAAACCCTGGTCGCCGCCGCGCAATCGGCGGCCACATCATCGAACATGCAATATTGGAGCGTGGTTGCCGTCAGCGACCCCGCAACCAAGGACATCATGGCAAGCGTTGCCAGCAATCAGCAGCATATTCGCGAATGCCCTGTTCTGTTGGTGTTCCTCGCCGACCAGTCGCGCCTCAACCGGGTGCTGGTCGCGGCCGGTAAGACCATGCCGACCTTGGATTATCAGGAAGCCTTTACGGTATCTGCAATCGATGCAGCACTTGCCGCCCAGAACGCGACCCTGGCCGCCGAATCGCTTGGCCTCGGCACCGTTTATATCGGCGCGCTGCGCAACGATCCGGGGCGGGTTGCCGCCGCCATCGGCCTGCCGCCGCATGTGATGGCGGTGTTCGGCCTGTGCGTTGGCTACCCCGACCCGGCGCGCCTGTCCGACATCAAGCCGCGCCTGCCACAGGGCACCGTGCTGTTTCATGAACGCTACGCGCCGGCCGACGAAGCCGCCCAAATCGCGCGCTACGACAGCGAACTCAGCACCTTCTCCAAGCGCCAGGGCATGGACAGCGACACCTGGACCGGCCGGGTAATCGCGCGCCTGTCCGGCACCAATGGCCGCGAGGCGATGCGGGCTGCGATGCGCCGCCTCGGGTTCGAACTGAAATAAGGGCGCACGCCATGGCCGTGAACAAAATCTATGGCACGCCGACTGGTGTGCTGGCCGGCGTGTTGCGCGATGGCATGACCATCATGGCCGGCGGTTTTGGCCTGTGCGGCATTCCGTCGGCGCTGATCGAGGCGATCAAGCTGTCCGGCGTGCGCGATTTGGTGTGCATCTCGAACAATGCCGGCGTGGATGATTGCGGGCTAGGGGTGCTCCTGCAAACGCGGCAGATCCGCAAGATGATCAGTTCCTATGTCGGGGAAAACGCCACTTTTGCGAAACAATACCTCGCCGGCGAACTCGAAATCGAGTTCAACCCGCAAGGCACCTTGGCTGAACGCATTCGCGCCGGTGGCGCCGGCATTCCAGCATTCTTCACCCGCACCGGGGTTGGCACCGCGGTCGCCGAGGGCAAGGAATTGCGCGACTTCGATGGCCAGACCTACGTGATGGAACGCGGGCTGCGCGCTGACCTTGCCATCATCCATGCCTGGAAAGCCGATCCGGAAGGCAATCTGGTCTATCGAAAAACCGCGCGAAACTTCAATCCGATGATGGCGACGGCAGCCGCGATGACAGTTGCCGAGGTGGAAGAAATCGTGCCACTCGGCGCGTTCGATCCCGACCACATCATCACCCCCGGCATTTTCGTCAAGCGGATCGTTGCCCTCGATCATGTTGAAAAGCGTATCGAACAGCGCACCACCCGTAAGCGCGCCGCGTAAAGGATCAAACACATGCCCTGGACACGCGACGAAATGGCCGCCCGCGCGGCGCGGGAAATCCAAGACGGGTTCTACGTCAATCTCGGCATCGGCATTCCCACGCTGGTGGCGAACTTCATCCCCGACGGGATTTCGGTGCAGTTGCAGTCGGAAAACGGCATGCTCGGCATCGGCCCGTTCCCGTTCGAGGGCGATGAAGACGCCGATCTGATCAACGCCGGCAAGCAAACCGTGACGGCGCTGCCCTCCACCAGCTTCATGGATAGTGCCGCAAGCTTCGCCATGGTGCGCGGCGGGCATATCGACATGTCGATCCTCGGCGCGCTGCAAGTGGCCGAAAACGGCGACCTGGCGAATTGGATGATCCCGGGCAAGATGGTCAAAGGCATGGGCGGCGCGATGGATTTGGTCGCCGGGGTGCGCCGGGTGGTGGTGCTGATGGAACACACCGCTGGCGGCAAGCCCAAGCTGCTGCATCGCTGCAATTTGCCGCTGACCGGCGCCGGCGTGGTCGATATGGTGATCTCTGAACTGGCGGATTTCGACATCGACCGACGCGGCGGCGGGATGCGGCTGGTGGAACTGGCACCAGGGGTGACGTTGGACGAACTGCGCGCCAAGACCGAGGCCGATTTCACCCTGGCAAATTAAATTCGACCCGCGCCCCGATGAGCAGCGCGCCCAATACCGCCGGGTCATCGGGCGCGCCATCCCATACAATAAAATCATCGGGACGGAGCTCGGACACCAGAAAATACTGCGCGAAGCTATCGAGCACCCCGTCCCAGTCGGCGCGCTGACGCATGGCGGCATTGCTTGTAATTCGGGCGAGTTGTGGATCGAGGGCGGCTGTCGAGTCCAGCCCGGCGAGGTCTGCGAGCAAAGCGCGGAATTCCGCTGGGCTTTCCGCCCGAAACTGCGGAATTTCCGCCGGTGTCAGATCAGCCACCCCGGCCGCGCGGGCAAATTCAATGAAGGCGGCGGCGTTGCTGGTGGCCTCCTGTTCATTGGCTGGGCGCCATTTCGGCTTGGACATGGACAAGGGGCCTTGATCACGGGGAAAGCGGACTGTATATGCCCCCCTCCCGCGAGGGAATGGGGCCATAGCTCAGCTGGGAGAGCGCCTGAATGGCATTCAGGAGGTCAGCGGTTCGATCCCGCTTGGCTCCACCAATCCCCACTGTAATCCCGGCATGGCCGCTCAACCATAGCTGACCCGCGTCCCCCCAGCCCCATCCGCCAGCAGATGAAACCCCGCCGGCCCGTAACTCCCGTTCAACTGAAACTGCGCCGTGTGCACCCCATCAGTCAGCACCACCGCGCCCCCACCGGCATTGGCGTTAAACCCCAGCGCTGCCGCCGCAAACCCCAGATCGCTGACATCGATGCTGTTCCCCCCGCCCCGTCCGGAAATCACATCCCCCACCAGCTGCGCCAGCGTGGTCAGCACCTGATCCCCCGCCGCCAGTCCCACACTCGTGCCCCCGGCCAACAGAATGAACCCGGCGCCAGGCGTGGTCGCCATCGACGACCCAGCGGCGGACACCGCATTGCCCACACCGCCGATCAGCCCGAGGTAACTGCCGCTGCCCAGCGTAACGGTATCGCCATTGCCAACCAGATCGAGCCCGGTATTGCCCGTGGTCGCAATCGTTGCGTTGCTGCCGGTCACCACATGGCCATGCCCGCCGATCACCCCGAGGTAATCCCCCGGTGCCAGATCAACAACATCGCCCACGCCAACCAGATTGAGGGAGGTATTGGCGGTGGTAGCGATATGCGCGCCGGATGCGTAGACCGTGAGGTCATTACCTCCGATCAGCCCGGCATAAGCCGTCGCCGCCAAGGTCACGCTGTCCCGGCTGCCAATCAGATCGACCCGCGTATTGGCCCCTGTGGTAATAACCGAGTCGGACGCATTCACCACATGGCCAATCCCCGCCGCGACCGTGATCGCCGAGCCACCGCCGGCAATCACCGCATCCGAGTTGCCGCTGATCGCGATATTGGCTTGTGTGCCCGCCACCAGCGTATCGCCACTGCCGCTGAGCAGCACGACCGAGCCAGCCCCGGTAGTGGCGTAGTCGGTATTGCCTGAAAGCGTCAGATTGGTCTGATCGCCGGTAAGGGCCCAGTTACCAATGCCCGAGACCAGCACGTTCGATCCCGCGCCGGTATGGGTGACATTGCCGGTGCCGGTGACCGTAAGGTTGGCGAGGGTGGTGGTGACGTTGTTGCCATTGCCACTGACCAGCGCGTTGGAATGGTCGGCGATCGTGGCTTGGTCGGCCGTGCCCGATACGGTGATGTTGGTCTGGGTGCCGGCGACGACATTGTTGTGGTCGCCGGCTTCCAGGACGGTCGAGTTGGGCCCGATGAGGGCGTAATTGTGATCGCCTCGCACGGTGACGTTGGATGACGGACCAACATCGATCGAGTTGGTGCTCCCTGCCTCCAGCACCGTTGCCCCAGCGGCGATCACCACCTGATTGTTGACCCCGGCCACGCTGACCGTCGATCCGGCCCCTATATTGCCGAGATCATTGGTGCCCGCAATTGTGACATTTGAATTCGCCGCCGCGATCACTGACGAATTATTGCCGCCGAGATAAACCGTGGATCCAGCCCCGGCATTCACCGCATTATTAGTACCGAACGTCGCGACCGCGCTGCCCGTGGTGGCGGCCGTATAGACCGTGGTATCGGCCCCGGAGGCGATTACGGTCGCGTTGTTCTGGGTCACGTACACATGGTCGCTGTTCCCAGCGGTCATCACCAGATTGTGAGCGGCACTCGCCACAACAGTCGAGTTATTGCCGGTGGTGAGGTAGGTCACGTTGCCAGTGCCGGACCCGGTCAGCGTTGCGTTCGTGCCGCCGACCAGCACGGCGTTCGCGGACGTGCCCGCGTTGAGGTTCACCCCGTCGTTGCCGATCAGGATGGCGTAGGCGGCATTGCCGGCTGTCAACGTATCCCCAGCTACACCGCCGACCAGCGCGGAGACGCCGCTCTTGCCCGCATCATATGTATAGCCTGTGCCCCCGGCGACAGCTTCGATCACTTGACCATCCGCCATTACCAGCGTCGTGGATGTGTTGGTGACATAGAGCGTGTTGCCGGTCGGTGCCGTGCCGCCAATCAACAACACGCTGGCGGAATAGCCAATCGTGTCATCGGAGAAGGTAAAGTTGCTCGCCTGCATAACAAAATTGCCGTTGTCATACGCATTGATATCAACGGCACCGAGATTGATCGACTTCACCCCCTCGAAGGCCAGCGTGTACAACTGATCCGGATGGAAGACCCCGTCATCGGTGGAATTCTGCCAGATGCGCAGATTGGCGAACCCAGCGTCATTGATGTCGAGTTTGCCATCATGGTTGCCATCCATCGCGACGAGGACGGCGAAGGTCGGAATCAACTGGCTGCCCTGGGTGATGGATTGGCCGGAGAGGGGCGCGAGCACCAGGAAGCCTTCATCGGTGGTGATCCAGCCTGTGTGGACGGCTGTTCCGTTGCTGGCGATATCGAAATGAGCGCTGGAGGTTGCGAGGCTCGTGGTGTGCACGAATTGATGGCTCAAATTCAATACGATAGGGTCGAGAGCGAAATTTCCGGGCCAGTTCACCTGGACTGGGGGGGAGTCCTTAGTGCCAGGAATATTTATCGTAGTGTAGTCAAGACTGAGGTTTGTTTGACTTGGCGGAGTCGTATCAATTGGATCGAATCTGTAGTCCCCGGGCGCGGAACTAGATACAGTATCGAACGGCTGGGTCTGCGACCAGCTCCCAAGTCTGAACGTGGCGCCGAAACCACTTGCGCTTAGAGTTCCGGTAAATCCCTTTGTAGCTACGGCTGTGCCGTTGTCGTAGAACATGCCAAACGCGGTCAGTCCACCATTTAAGTTCAGGCGACCAAGCTGACCACCAGCCCGAATATCGATCCCCACAGAAACAAGTGATGTTGTACTCGATATTGGATCGTAATTGAAGCGCATTCCGATCCCTAAAAGCATGACTCCAATATCAAATGTGCCCGTCGGATTAGCATTGAAAGATCCGCCAATAAAGCCTGCCCAGACCGCGACATTGCTGGCCATACTAGTTACATTGCTCGAGCTCGTGACCCCCGTGGAGGGGCCGGAGATTCCGTTGGCTGGCGCGTCTCCTAAGGAGGGTAGAGGCATTTGTTTGCTCCTGATTCCATTTTCGGCTATCGAATCACTGTTTGTTCATGCGGACAAGACGTTTAAAAGAGAAACGAGAAGGAGAATGGAAAAATGAATAAATTTTTGGAAATTCGAGGTCGAGACAATAGAACTACGTTTATAGTAAATTTATTTTTCATATTTCTGGCGGGAATTTTTTTCGTAATTTTAAATCATTTTTTTGAGTTGTATATTAAATTATATAATTTAACAAAATTTGTCGAATTTATTGAATATATCATATTTACTATTTTATTTATATTATCCTGCGTGCGGCGGCAAAGAGATACGGGGAAAAATATTTTTTGGGTATTACTGTCTGTTGTACCTTTCCTAAATTTGGTTTTTTTCACCCATTTGCTGATCGCAAAGTCTTCCAAGTTATAGTGTTATTTGGGTTTGTCGACAGATTGCGCCTGAGATGTATTACCTGTACAGCGTCGACTTAGCTCTCGATTAGCTTTGCCAACA
>JACMOQ010000428.1 GCA_014377905.1 Acetobacteraceae bacterium
CCAGTTGTGGCGAGCTCGCGGCCAATGCCCGCAGGCGGATTGGTGGTGCCGGGCGGGGCAGGGGTGCAAATGGCCCCGATTTTAAGAAGTGGTTGAGGGTTTGGGCACTTTGGCGTCCTATTTGTTACGGTATCGTAACAACTAATGCGCCCGGCCGGCTTTTGCTGGAAAATTGAAAGCCGACAGGTGATTGTGTATGAACGCTGGATAATCGTTCCATCGACCGCAGGAGGGGTGCATGAATTTCCAGCTTCAGTACCGCCGGCACGGACCCTGCCTGGCCCCGCACTTGATTTTTGCGGGGCGGGCCGAACGCCGGATCTGACAGTCGCGATTTCTCCGGACCAGCCTGCCCAATCAGCCGATGTGCTTTGCGCATGCGGCGGAAGCTGACCTCGGAGAGTTTCATGAGCCTGATCAATATCAACGGACTCGGCATCGCGTCCCCCCATCGCCTGTTCCACACCCTCAACCTCGCAATTCATCCAGGCGACCGGATTGGCCTGATCGCGGGCAATGGCGCGGGCAAATCCACTCTGCTGCGTTGCATCGCCGGGCAAACCGAGGCCGGCAGTGGCGAGATCACCCGTAAGCGCGGCCTCAAGATCGGATATGTCGAACAGGATTTGCCGGAAAACCTGCTCGATCTGCCGCTGATTGAGGCGATCCGTCGCGCATTACCGCCGGCTGATCGTGAAGCCAATGCCTGGCGCTGCGGGGTGGCGCTCGACATGTTCTACACTCCGACGGTTTTGCACGACCGTCCGCTGCGAGTGTTGTCCGGCGGCTGGCAGCGTTTTGCGCTGATTGCCCGCGCGTGGATAACCGAGCCTGACCTGCTGCTGTTGGACGAGCCGACCAACCATCTCGACCTCGATCGGCTGGCGGTGCTGGAGGATTGGATTCGTTATGGCAGCGAAGGGGTGGCGATGCTGATCGCGAGCCACGATCGGCAATTCCTCGATGACTGCACCACACGGACACTGTTTTTGCGCGCCGATATCAGCCGCGATTACGCCCATCCGTTCAGCCGCGCCCGCGGGCTGATGGCGGCCGACGATGCCACCCAGGAAGCGGTTCTGGCGAAAGACGCGAAAGAAGCCCAACGCCTGCGGCAGAATGCTGGCCGGCTGAAAAATGTCGGCATCAACAGCGGCAGTGATTTGCTGCTGAAAAAATCCAAGCAATTAAACGCCCGCGCCGAGGCAATTGAGCAGGCATTGCGCCCGGTTGAGCAGATCCGCAGTGGTGAGATCAAGCTATCCAATCGCGGAACCCATGCCAAAGTTCTGGTATCGCTCGACAATATCGCGGTCACCACGCCTGATGGTCGGCATTTGTTTCGCACCGGCGCGCTCAAGATATTTCAAGGCGACCGGATCGTGATCACCGGCGCCAACGGGGTTGGCAAGTCGCAATTCGTGCGGATGCTGCGCGAGGTGATGTGTTTAGGCGATGAAATTCCCGGGATTACCGCAAGCCCGAGCGCGGTGGTTGGTTATATCGATCAGCAGATGTCGCAATTGCCGGCCGATGAGACCGCGCATGGTTTTATTGCCGGCAGCTTCCGGCTCGGCGATCAGCGCAGTCTTAGCCTGTTGGCGTCGGCAGGGTTTGACATCGATACCCAGCGCCGCAAGATCGCGCAGATGTCGCCGGGGCAGAAGGCGCGGCTTGGGCTGCTGGCGTTGCGGCTGACTGAGCCAAATTTTTATTTGATGGATGAGCCGACCAACCATGTCGACATTGCCGGACAGGAACGCCTGGAGGACGAAATCATCAGCCATGGCGCGACCTGCGTGCTGGTGTCGCATGACCGGTTTTTCGTGCGCGCGATTGGGACGCGGGTGCTGGTGGTGGGGGATGGGGGGATGACGGAGCAGGGGTAGGAGAAGGCAAGCGGTTCTTTTTGTAAACAAAAAGAACCAAAAAAACTTTTGATAATGTGTTGCTCTATGCTTTTGCTGCCTTTTGGTCGATCAATTTGCGGTAGATATTTACGTAATCCTCGGCCATACGCCGATTGGTAAAGCGTTCCTCAAACCGCGCCCGCACCTTGGCGCGATCGAGCGTATGCACGCGTTTGGCCGCCGCGATTGCCTGTTCCATGGTGTCGACGATAAATCCGGTAACCCCATCATCGATCACTTCGGGCACCGAGCCACGGCGGAAGGCGATCACCGGCGTGCCGGTGGCCATCGCCTCGATCATCACCAGGCCGAACGGTTCTTCCCAATCGATCGGCACCAGAAGGGCGGTGGCGTTGGCGAGGAACGGCACTTTCTGCACGTCGTTGATTTCGCCGATGAAATTTACATGGGGCTGGGTAAAGAGATGGGCGATGTCGCGGTCGAAATAGTCCTGGTCGGCGCGGTCGATCTTGGCGGCGATTTTCAGTTCGCGGCCGGTGGCGCCGGCGATTTCAATGGCGCGGTCGACGCGTTTTTCCGGGGAGATGCGGCCGAGGAAGGCGAAATAATTACCCTGTCCGCCATTGGGCAGCGGGGTCAGCAGGTCGGCGGGCATGCCGTGATAGACGGTGCCGGCCCAGTTGAGATTGGGCACCGGAGTGCGCTGGTTGTTGGAGATCGAGACCTGGGGCACGTCCTTGAAGAAGTTGAAGATTTGCACGAACTGCGGCAAATCGAGGCGTCCGTGCATGGTGGTCACGAACGGGATGCCGAGGCGCATGAACACCGAATTGGGCCAGTAATCGATATGAAAATGCAACACGTCGAATTCGTGGGCGCGGCGGGCGACGGTTTCGATCATCATCGCATACGTGGCGTTCCAGTCGAGCACCGGATTAAGGCGCAACGCTTGCGGCCAGCAGGACACCAGCGTCGCCGAGGTTTCCGAATCGCCCGATGCAAACAGGGTGACATCATGGCCAAGCCCGACCAGCCCCTCGGTCAGCCAATGCACCACCCGTTCGGTGCCGCCGTAAAGCTTGGGCGGCACGGCTTCGAAAAGCGGGGCAATCTGGGCGATACGCATGGGCTTTGGCTTTCTGGCAAGGTTGTCTGGAAGGCTTCTAGGCAGCGATGATGGCTGAAAAGCGGCTATTAGCGGTCAATCAGGCGTTGATACAGCCCGAGATAATCGGCGGCCATGCGATCGGACGTCCAGCGTTGGTCGAATCGGGCACGGACCTTGGTGCGGTCGAGCGTATCGAGCTTGGCGCAGGCGGCAATCGCTGCTGCGACGTTGGGCACGATAAAGCCGGTCAGCCCGTGCTCGATCACTTCGGGCACCGAGCCGTTGGGATAGGCGATGATCGGGCAGCCGCAGGCCATCGCCTCGATCATCACCAGGCCGAAGGGTTCGGGCCAGTCGATCGGGAACAGCATGGCTTTCGCGCCGGACAGGAACGCGGCCTTGGTGGTGTCGTCGATTTCGCCGATGTATTCGACCCGATCGCCATCGATCAACGGGCGGATGACCTGGTCGTAAAACAACGCGTCTTCCTCGCCGATTTTGGCCGCGATTTTGAGCTTGATGCCAGTGGCGTGGGCGATGCGGATGGCGTCAACAATGCCTTTTTCCGGCGAGATCCGGCCGAGGAAGGCGAAATAATCATGGGCGCCTGGCGCGGGGCGCAGCAGGTCGCGCGGCATGCCGTGCAAAACGGTGGCGAGCCAGTTCTGGCCGGGCAACGGGGTGCGATGATTATCGGAAATCGAGACCAGCGGGGCATCGGGGAACAGGCGATAAATTCCCGGCACCCAGTCCTGGTCGAGCCTGCCATGCAAGGTGGTCAGGAACGGGGTTGGTTGGCGCGACATCACAGACATGGGATGGAAATCGATATGGAAATGCAGGATGTCAAATTCGTTGACGCGACGGGCGACGTGTTCGATCATGGCTGCGTAGGGCGCGTTGTTGACCTCGAAATTACGCTGAAAACGTTCTGCACGGGGGCGCATCGGGGCAAGCTTGGCCGAGGTCCGACTGTCACCCGAGGCGAACAGGGTGACATCGTGGCCGCCGGCGACCAGCGCCTCGGTCAGCCAATGCACCACACGTTCGGTGCCGCCGTAGCGCAGCGGGGGCACGGCTTCAAACAGTGGGGCGATCTGGGCGATGCGCATGGTTTTGCCTTACGGGACGCAATTGGGCCTTAATGGCGAGGCAGACTCATCCTGTCCACTGTCGACGGAAGATTGTACAATTGACAAGCCATCGGACTGATGTCGTGCCGTTCCAGCGTAGCCCTTTGCGTTTCCTGCGACATTATGTGCTGCTGCATAGGGTCGGGCACGGGGTGGTGCTGGCGTCTGTGTTCTTTGCAGTGCTGTTTTCAGTGTTCACCCAGTACGGCCTGAAGAACCTGATCGACGTGGTAAGCCAGGGGCCTGCGGCCGCGGGCAACGCCGCCTGGGGTGCATTTGGGGTGCTGTGCGCCTTGATCGTCGCCGACAACTTCACCTGGCGCATTGGCGGGTGGGTGTCGGCACGGGTATTCGTCCGGGTCACTGGGGACGTGCGCGCTGATTTGTTTGCGCATCTGACCGGGCATTCGCCAAGCTATTTTGCCGATCGCATGCCGGGGACGCTTGCCAGTCGGATCACCGCGACCTCGAACGCGGTATTTCAGACCGAGAGCACCGGCACCTGGAATATCATCCCACCGATCCTGGCGGTAACCATTGCCATCATCCTGATTGCCACCGTGAACCCGTTAATGGCGGTAAGTCTCGGGGTCGTGTCGGTCAGTATGGCGGCGGTGATTTTCCGTCTGGCCGCTGCCGGCACGCCAATCCATCGCACTTTCGCCGAACAGGCGGCAGCGGTTGATGGCGAACTGGTTGATGTGATCACCAACATGAATGTCGTGCGTGCTTTCCGCGCCACGTTCCGCGAACGTCAGCGCATTGGCGGGCGGATCGGTAATGAAATGGCGGCGCGACTGCGCAGCCTGCGCTATATGGAAAAGCTGCGCCTGCTGCACGCTGCGATGACGACACTGATCACTGCGGGGTTGCTGGCCTGGGGCATTGCGATGTGGCTAGCCGGGCAGGCAACGGTCGGTGACATCAACCTGATTTGCGGCCTCGGCTTTACTATTCTGCACGGCACAAGGGACCTGGCGGTGTCGCTGGTCGATCTGACTCAGCATGTTGCGCGCTTGGATGAGGCGCTGATGGCCCTGCTGGAACCGCACACGATGCCGGATGCACCGGATGCGGTGGTGCTGTCGCCTGGCCCGGGCGCGGTGACGTTTGCCGACGTAACTTTCGCGTATCCCGGTCGGTCACCGATTTTGCGGCGCTTCGATCTGGTAGTGCCGGCCGGCCAGCGGGTGGGACTGGTGGGCGCTTCGGGCGCCGGAAAATCCACCGTGCTGGCATTACTGCAACGGTTTTACGACGCTAACGACGGCACGGTACGGGTTGATGGACAGGACATCACCCACTTGACGCAGGCGAGCCTGAACGACGCGCTGGCCGTGGTGCCGCAGGATATTGCATTGTTCAACAGATCCGTTTTAGAAAATATACGCTACGCTCGCCCCGATGCATCGGAAGCTGACGTGCTGCGTGCCGCTGAAAGCGCGCGCTGCCGCGAATTCATCGAGGCGCTGCCGGATGGCTTTGCAACTCCGGTCGGCAATCGCGGAACCCGGCTGTCCGGCGGGCAGCGCCAACGGTTGGCGATTGCCCGTGCGTTACTGAAGGATGCACCGATCCTGCTGTTGGATGAGGCGACGAGCGCATTGGACAGCGAAAGTGAGCAGGCGATCCAGGTCGCGCTTGATCGGCTGATGCAGGGCCGGACGGTGATCGCGATCGCGCATCGACTGTCGACGCTGCAGAATTTCGATCGGGTTGTGGTGATGCAAGCCGGGCAGGTGATCGATGACGGGCCGCCGAGCGTGCTGGCCGCAAGGCCGGGGCCTTATCGGGAGTTGTTGCGCCAGCAGGGGATGGGCGAGGTGGTGTGAACTCTATCGCCCCATCCGCCCGAGAAACTCGATCTGCCAGCGCATTTCGTCTTCGGCGAGCGGGAAGCCCCCGCGTGGTGCTTCCACCAGTACTTCGGCGGGCTTGATGCCGGCCAGCAACCCTTGGGCCGCAATTGCTGCGGTCATGGTGAAGCCGGCTTTCCACACCAGGCTCACGATGCCTTTGGCGCTGCGCAAAGTGGCGGCGCGGTCGATCACCGAAAACATCACGTCAGCGGCGACCGCCAGCATCGCGGTGAGAGCGATGGCGTCACCACGCTCGGCGGCTTTCAGCGCGAGAGATTCGGTAAGTGTGCCGTTGGCAAAGAGTTTATTGGCCAATCCCATGGCGGCTTCACTGTCCATATCCACGTTTAGGGGGGTGGGGTAAGGGGCATCGAGGCGCCGGCGCAGGCGCAGGCGCAGCTCGGCAGCGGTTGCACCATCCAGGTCAGCACGGTTCGCGAGATCCGCGATCAGTTGTTCGGCAACAAATTCGGACAATGCCTCGGCCGCGGCGGCTGACAGCGTTGGGCGGCGCACCAGCGGCGCATGCCAGGCGGTGTGCGGTGCTGCGCGGGCAATCAGATTGTCGAGGGTTGCTTCACGGATTGCAGCCGATGGGTTTTCCAGCATCGCGGTGATTGCGGCGACATTGTCGGAACTGGCGATGGCGTCGGTCACTGCCTCACCAATGCGTTTGCGGCGGGCGACGGCGATGGTGGTCGCGGGTGCTGGCGGAGAACACACCAAAGCCAAAAGATCCTCGGCGGTGAGCAGGGGTGATAGCCGGATCACCGGATCGCAGACCTGGGCGGCGCTGTCGGATGCAAGCTGCAGGATCAGTGCCCGCGGTGCCATGGCCATGTCCTTCACCGCCCCGGCGATGGCGGCGCGCACGCGCATGGCTTCGTCCCGCATTAGAATGGTGAGCGTCCCCATGGCGTCCGGTGGCAGCAAGCTTGCGAGCCGATGGGCGATGAGCGACCGTATCAGCGGATCGCTGTCACCGGCGATTTTCTGATTGACCTCGGTTGGTGCGGCTGAGTTCATCGCAACGGCTGCACGAACAGTAACCAGCGGATCGGCAGCGAGCCGCAGCAAAGCGGTTAACCCGGTATCGGACGCTGCGGCCATTCGCACCCGAGATTTTTCGTCGCCTGGTGCCGGCAGGGTTTGCAAGGTCATTCGCGGTGCCCCGCATGAAGGCTGTTGCCAGGCCCGGAATGGGAGACCAGCCATTGCCCGCGTCCCGCCCGTTTGACGGCGTACATTGCCTGATCGGCGCGATGCAACAGCGCTTCGATGGTTTCGCCATGCCCGGGGGCCCGGCTGGCAATGCCGATCGAGAGCCCGAGGCCCTCGGTGGTCGAACCGACGATGTCGGCGAGCATTGCCGGTCCGTTGATTCGCAGCGATTCTGCCCGTTCGGCGGCGGTCAGTTCATCAGCCCCGTCGAGCCAGAGGGCGAATTCGTCACCGCCCAAACGTGCGACCAGATCGGTGGGTCGCACCGTTGCCCGCATCAATACGGCAATGCCGCATAATGCTTCGTCACCCATCTCGTGACCGTATTGATCGTTGAGCTGCTTGAAATTGTCGAGATCGGCGAACATGAGTGTCCCGGGCAGGCCTTCGTGATCGAGGCGATCCAGGCGACGGGCGATTTCTTCGAGGAAGGCACGCCGGTTAAGCAATCCGGTCAAAGGGTCGGTGCGGGCCTGGCGCGACATTTCATGCTGGATACTGGCGTGTTCTAATACCATCCGGATAATCGCCGAGCTCGCCCCGACGACCCCGCGGTCATCGTCATCGAAAATGCTGGCATCGGGACGTCGCCACACGACAAGCATTGCCGTATGGCCGAAGCGCGGTTGGCAAATGCACGCCAGCAGCCCGCGACCGTCGTCCGCCATGAGCATGATCGCAGAAGAAGGCGCATTGGCGATCGCGGCAAGGGCGCCAAGCACGCTTGCGGGTATAATGGAGGTGTGATGGATGATCTGGGCACGATCGAGGGTAAAATTGGGACCGAATTCGACCACCGCACACCCCTCAGCGCCCATCGCTGTGCCGAGCGCTTGTAGGGAGGCCTGCATCATGCGGGGTGCGAGCACTTCTTCACGCATGCGCTCGAGCACATGTTCCACCACTTCACCGCGCCGCAGCTTGGCAGCGACAGCTGCGTCCTGCCCGTCGGCCAGGGTGATATCGTGGCCTACCCCGCGTATCCCGCACATCAGGCCGGCGGCATCGATGATCGGTGAAACCGCGAAACCAATGCAGATCGGCGTGCCGTCAGGCCGGCGCAACCAAGCCCGGCGACCCCGGCTGGGGGCCGTGGCCTGAAAAGGATTGAATGCCGCCCCCTTGCCACCTTCCGCCAGCAGAAGGTCGGCATTATGCCCCAGCAAGGTGCTGGCCGGCCAACCAAAAGCTGTGTCGGGATGAACAAACACCAGTCGACCGGCGCTGTCGGTTTCGAAGGCAAAATCGACCGACATCATGGTGAACGCGCGCCAGCGTTCTCGGCTTTCCAGCAGAACCTGCTGCAAGGACGGAACCCAATCTTCCGCTGCTGCACTGGGTGGGCATCCGATGTCGATTTCCTCGGGACAGCAGGGGGGGGAGGGGTGGCTGGCGCTGGGCATCATGGGCAGGTCCGAGTCCGTGATTGGATGGGATCGTCATTGAACGCCAACAGGGTTAACGTGGTCTTACTCACGGGGGCGCAATTGTCGGCAATCCTCCGCCGTTGATTAGTTGACGGCCAGCGGTGCCCTGCGCATGGTCCGCCCGAGAGAGCAGGAGAGTGACCAAAATGCCGAACCAGACCGATCGCCCGATCATCGAAGCCTTGTGGGAGCGGCGCGATACCGTGAATTCCGCGACCGGGGGCGCTGATCGCGCGGCGGTTGAAGCCGCATTGGAAGGCCTCGATGCTGGCACGCTGCGGGCTGCTGAGAAGATTGGCGATGACTGGGTTGCGAATGAATGGTTGAAAAAAGCGATTTTGCTGTCGTTTCGCTTGAACGACTCGGCGCTGATGGAAGGCCCAGGTGGCGCGCCGGTGTTCGACAAGGTGCCGATGAAGTTCGCCGGCTGGGACGAAGCACGATTCAAGGCGGCGAATTTCCGCGCTGTGCCGGGGGCCGTGGTGCGCCGGTCGGCCTATATCGCGCCGGGCGTGGTGCTGATGCCGAGCTTTGTGAACGTCGGCGCCTATGTCGGTAGCGGCACAATGGTCGATACCTGGGCGACTGTCGGGAGTTGCGCTCAGATCGGCAAAAACTGCCATCTGTCGGGTGGCGTAGGTATCGGCGGGGTGCTGGAACCATTGCAGGCAACGCCGGTCATCATTGAAGATGATTGCTTCATTGGCGCGCGGTCCGAAGTGGTCGAAGGCGTCATCGTTGAACGCGGCTGCGTGCTGTCGATGGGGGTGTTCATCTCGGCGACCACCAAAATTCTGGATCGCGCCACTGGCGAGGTCCATATCGGCCGGGTGCCGGCCTATTCGGTTGTGGTGCCTGGCAATCTGCCCGGCCCGGTGGGCACGCCGTCGCTTTATTGTGCGGTGATCGTCAAGCAGGTGGATGAGCGCACGCGGTCGAAGACCTCGATCAACGAGCTGCTGCGCTATTGATGACCGATCCGCTGCCCCTGGCGCAGGCCTTGCTGCGCTGCGCCTCGGTCACCCCCGCCGATGCCGGCGCGCAAACCGTACTGGCGGACGCGTTGCGGGCGACGGGCTTCACTGTGACGCATTTGCGTTACGGGGAGATCGAGAACCTGTTCGCCGAGATCGGCGGGGACGGACCGCATTTCTGCTTTGCCGGCCATACCGACGTGGTGCCGCCCGGCACTGCGAATTGGGCGGCAGGACCGTTTGCCGGTGAAATCCGTGACGGTGTCTTGTACGGCCGCGGCGCTTGCGACATGAAAGGCGCCATCGCCGCTTTTGTCGCCGGGGCGGCGGCCCATCTTGGCGGCGGTGCCCGCACCGGCCGCATCAGCCTGCTGATTACCGGGGACGAGGAAGGCCCGGCGGTTGATGGCACAGTCAAGGTGCTGGATTGGATGGCGGCCAATGGCAAGATCCCGGATTTCTGTCTCGTGGGCGAACCGACCAATCCGAAAATCCTGGGCGAAATGCTTAAGATCGGGCGGCGCGGCAGCATCAACGCAACGATCACCGTGCACGGCACCCAGGGCCATGTCGCCTACCCGCACCGGGTCGATAATCCTGTCCACCGTCTGGTGGGTGCGCTCGACGCGCTGACCGCCGCCCCGATCGATGCGGGTAGCGATTTCTTCGAAGCCAGCACCTTGCAGGTCACCAGCATCGATGTTGGCAACAGCGTGACCAATCTGGTGCCGGCAAGCGCGCGGGCTATGCTGAATATCCGCTTTAATGAACGCCATACCGGGGCCGCCCTGGCAGGTTGGATCCGTGCCACAGTGGGCCGCTACGCCGAACGATCGGAGGTTGACATCAATATCAGCGGCGAAAGCTTCGTGACCGAGCCTGGGCCTTTGCTCAATCGGGTTGTCGCAGCCATTGCCGATGCCACCGGCCAAACGCCGGCGCTGGATACTGGCGGCGGCACGTCGGATGCCCGTTTCATCGCCCGCTTCTGCCCGGTCGCCGAGTTTGGATTGGTTGGTGCCACCATGCATCAGGTCGATGAAAGCGTGCCGGTCGCTGATCTGCGGGCGCTGGCCGATGTTTATCGTGTGGTGCTTGACCGGTTTTTCGCCTGAGCCATGACCGAGACGAAACCATCCATTCTGCGCGGTATGGGCCAGTTGGCGCGCTTGCGCGGCGCAGGGATCACGCAATTCCCAACAACCCGGCAGGCTTTTTTCAACAGTTTGGCACCTTGGCTCGCGCTGCCGTTGGTTGGGGGGGTGATGTTGCTGCTGGGTGGCCAGTTCCAGGCCGCGATCGGCAATCTGTTGTTTGCAATTGTGGCGTTGCTGGCACCGGCGGTGGTGTCGCACGCGCTTGCCCGCTGGTGGGGGCGCGAGGCCGGCTGGCTGCGCTACGCGATAGCGTTCAACTGGTGCCAATGGGTGATCACTGCGGGCGGGCTTACTGGCCTGCTGCTCGGCGAGATCGCCCTTCAGATCGGCATGCCACGCAATGCGGTATTGATTGTGCTGAGCCTCGGCTTCATGGGGTACGCCATGGCGGTGCAGAGCACCCTGGCAAGCTTCGCGCTGGCGATTACCAAGCTTCGGGCGGTGGGTTTTATTATCATGGTTAATCTGGTGTCGTTACTGCTGGTATTGCTGCCGATGCTGGGCCGCGCCGGGGGGGCAGGGGGATGACCCAAATGGGCGCGATCGGCAATGGGATGCAGGCGGCATGGATGTTCGCCCGGGGCGATGTCCAGGGTGCAGCATTGCTGAGCGGGAAACCCGCAGTCGAACGGGCGGCCGCGCGAAGCAGCTTCTGGTCCATTCTATTGTGCCTGCCGGCCGTGCTGTGTGTTTATCTCGTCGATCCACCTTCGACGCGGATTGGATCGGGGATCGGGCGCCTGCTGCTCGGCGAAATCGTCGATTGGGTTGGCTTTGCCGTGCTCACCCATGTCCTGATCGGGCAGGCGGGGCTCGGGTCGCGCTGGCCGCGCTACATCACGGCGTGGAACTGGTGCAATTTGTTGCAGGGACTGATGATGGTAGGCGCTGTTATCCCGGCATTGTTTGGTATGCCAGACGCAATCCGCGAAACCACCGGGTTGGTGGTAGTTGGTTGGGGGCTTTGGCTCGAATGGTTTGCCACGCGGGTCACGCTCGGCATCCCTGGCGCGGCGGCGTTTCTGCTGGTGGCGATGGATGTGCTGCTGTCGAGTGTGGTGAGCGTTATGCTCAACGGGTTGCATTGATCGTGACCAAAGCGTCGGCTTGGTGATCGTGCAACATGGCGTTAGCTAAATCCTGCCGTATCTGTCACGGGCCGAACGGATCAACCGGATAGGTCACCGAAACCAGACACAACCCCTCGGCCGGCGCCGTTGGCCCGGCGGCGCGGCGGTCCCGCGCAGCAATGGCGTGAGCGATTTGGGCAACCTCCCAGCGACCTTCGCCGACCAGCTTCAAACTGCCGACGATATTGCGCACCTGGTGATGCAGGAAGGCGCGGGCCCCGACAGCAAAGGTGATGATGTCGCCGTCGCGGTTGATATCCAGCCGGTCCAGGGTGCGGACCGGTGATCTCGCCTGGCAGGCAGTGGCGCGGAAACTGGTAAAATCATGCGTCCCGAGCAACATCGCCGCACCTTGCCGCATCGCGGTGAGATCAAGTGGGCGCATCACATGCCAGAGCTTGCCGGCATCGAGCGCGGGGGGGGATTTGCGGTTGAGAATCCGGTAGCGATAGGCCCGGCCGATAGCGCTGAACCGCGCGCTCCATCCCGGCGGTGCGACCGCGGCCCGCAGTATGACCACCCGATGGGGCCGCATATGATAGTTTAACGCCTCGGCGAGCTTGGCGGGATCGATGTCGCGATCGAGGTGCAATCCGACCACTTGGGCTGCCGCATGCACCCCGGAATCGGTGCGTCCAGCGGTGATGCTGATTGCCGGTCCGCCAAGCCTTGCCGCCGCCGTTTCGAGCACTGCCTGCACTGAAATGCCGGTTGTCTGCCGTTGCCAGCCCACAAACGCGGTGCCGTCATATTCGATCTCGAGTGCGAACTGGGTCATCGGCCCAGCACGGTCCCCGCCGGCACCGCACGCCCGCGCAGGAAAGCATCCGCCGACATCGCCGCCCGACCAGGCACCTGCACTCGGGCGAGCCGCAACGCGCCTTGCCCGCAGGCAATGGTCAGATCGGCCCCGATCGCGGCGCCCGGTACACCGGCCCCGGAAGCCAGAGACGCGGCAAGGATTTTCAGGACAACGCCGTCGAGGCTGGTGAAGGTGCCCGGCCACGGGTTCAGCGCGCGAATCTGGCGATCGAGCAGCGCCGCATCCTGGTACCAGTCTATCCGCCCATCTTCGCGGGTGAGCTTGGCGGCATAGGTCGCGCCGTCTTTGGGCTGAACGATCGGCGTGGGCGGGGTGTCCAACGCCTGCAGCATCAACGCAGCGCCCATGGCGGCGAGCGCATCATGCAAATCGGTGGCCGTGGTGGCAGGCCCGATCGGCACTGTGCCAACCAGCAGCATCGCACCAGTGTCCAACCCGGCATCCATCTGCATGATCGTCACCCCAGTTTCGCGGTCTCCGGCCAGCAATGCCGCCTGGATTGGTGCCGCCCCGCGCCAACGCGGCAACAGGCTGGCATGAATATTGAGGCAACCGCGCCGGGGAGCCACCAGCATCGCCTCGGGCAGGATCAGGCCATAGGCGGCGACCACTGCGATATCGAGGTCGAGTTCTGCGAACGCGGCATGGGCGGCCGCGTCGTGTCGCAGCCGCGAGGGCGTGCGAACCGGAAGGCCGAGTGCCTCGGCCGCCACCTGCACCGGCGATTTGCGCACCGCCTGGCCGCGCCCGGCCGGCCTGGGCGGCTGGCAATACACCGCCCCCACCGCATGCCCGGCCGCCACCAGCGCCTGCAATGCCGGCACTGCGAAATCTGGGCTGCCCATGAAGGCGATGCGCATGGCTATTTCGCCTTCAGACGCTGGTCCTTGGCCACTTTGCGCAGGATCATGTTGCGCTTCAGCGCCGAGATGTGATCGACAAACAACACCCCGTCGAGATGGTCGATCTCGTGCTGCAAACACGCCGCCAATAATCCGCTGCCCTCGATCTCGTGGCGGATGCCGGCAATGTCCTCGTAGCGCACTTTCACTTGGGCAGGGCGGGTGACGTCGGCATATTGGCCGGGCAGCGACAGGCAGCCTTCTTCGCGGGTCGCCAGGTCTTTGCTGGCGGCGATAATTTCGGGGTTGATCAGAACGATTGGGTGGCGACCGTCATTTTCCATCAGATCAATCACCACCAGCCGCAGCAGGCTGCCAACCTGTGGGGCCGCCAGACCGATGCCGGGGGCCTTGTACATGGCCGAAAACATGCGCGGGATCAGCGCTTTGGCGGTGTCACGATCAGCTGGCAGCATCTTGCGGGCACGCGCCTTCAAGGCCTGATTCGGCATGATCAAAATTGGCAACGGCACGGCATCAACGGCCATGCTGGGGGAGGTAACGTCCATGCCCCCCATTTAGCGACGCCCAAGCCGTGGAGCAATCCGCCGCGCCCTCTTGCAACCCAGCCGGGATTTACCAATCTAACGCATAACGGATCGCCGCGCCGGGGTTCGTGCCCGCTTCGCTCACCAAGAGGAGGCCATTTTGACCACCCGCCTATTCGCGTCCCCGATGTTTGTCGGCTTCGACCAGCTCGAGCAGATGCTCGAACGCGCCTCCAAAACCTCGTCTGAAGGCTACCCGCCTTATAATATAGAACAAATCAGCCCGTCCGCGCTGCGCATCACCCTTGCTGTCGCCGGATTTACGATGGCAGACCTGCAAATCACTCAGGAGGACAACCAGCTGGTGATCCGCGGTCGACAAACCGATGACAGTGGCGAGCGTATCTTCCTCCATCGTGGCATTGCCGCCCGCCAGTTCCAGCGCGCCTTCGTGATGGCCGAAGGCATAGAGGTCCGTGGCGCGTGGCTCGATAACGGCCTGCTCCATATCGACCTGGCCCGCCCGCAACCCGAGACAAGAGTGCGAACCATCCCGATCACCCAGCCCAACCCCTCCACCGTTACCAGTCTTGGGCCCATCGTTGCCAGCCGCCGCGTCGGCACGATCGACCCATAGGAGACTAGCCATGGCCCACGCAGAACCCACCAAACTTGACCTGAAAACCTATGACATCCGCAAACTTTCCCCCGAAGAACTCGGCAGGCTCGGCGTGTCGCAAATCGCGTATATCAAAACTGTCCAGGTCGACGGCACCGCCATGACCGCCATCCACGCTGCCGATGGGCGCCCGATGGCCATCGCCGAAACCCATGACGGCGCGATCGCGGCAATCCTGCAACACGAAATGATGCCGATTTTGGTGCATTAAGGGCGGAGGAAGGCAAGCGCTGGGGCACTGCCCCAGACCCCGCCAGGGAAGGTTCCTGGACGCCAAACCCTTAAGAGAAGGTGGAATGAAGATGGGGGGCTAGGTACTGGTTCGAACCGGTATCTGGCCCCCCATATTCATTCCACCTTTGCTTTCTTAGGATAGGGGTCCGGGGCCCGGCCCCGGCGGGGGTCGAGGGGGCAGCGCCCCTCGCCTTGCTTCCTTCCGTCCCCAGTCACCCAAAAATCCCGGCATGATATCGGGTGGTTCACGAGGGTGGGCGGGCTGTTGCCTGGGCAAGCTGGGCTGGCAGGCGGGTCACGCCAATTGGGGCATTGCGATAGGCTGCCAGGTCTCGCCCGATTGCACCTGGGGCGGCTGGAATAATTCTGGCCGCATTTACGTTATTGCTCAGCTGGTTGCCGCCGCCGGCGACCCCGGTATTGAACGCATTGGCGGTGAAGGCGTTGTTCGTCCAGACATTGCCGCCCGCGCCAGGGGTGATGGCAAGCTGCTTTTTTTCCTCGGGCCAGATCGCTGCGACTTTTTGCTGGTAGGGCGTGCCGCGTTCCGGGGTGGCAGAATGATAGGCGGCGGTCGCCTTCGTCCAGGACCCGGTTTGGGTAAACAACTCATTCAAGTAACGCGCGGCGTAGGTGGCGTTGGCGGCCGGATCGAAGGCCTGTTCCAGGGATGCGAAGGCCTTGGGGTGGTACATCAGATTAACCTGCATGCAGCCGACATCGATCGACTTCATGCCGCGGGCCTGCATCGCCCGGACCGCGGCCAACGCCTCTGCCTTGGTTTCAAAGACGTGATCGACCCCTTCGGCGTTGATCGACCACGGCCAAGGGTGGACCACGCCATTGGAGTCGCGCCGGCCGCTTTCGATCCGTCCGATGGCGGCCATCAACTGACTCGGGATGGCAGCGGCCTGTTCGGCGGCGCGGATTGCCTGGCGGCATTGCAGTCCAGGCGTGGGGGGGATGCGCAACGGCGTGCCTTGCGGCGGAACGGTTGTCGCCGGCATCGGTTGGGGAAGCCCAGAATTGGCGCGCGCGATGAATGCAGGCGCAGATGGCCGGGTCGTCGGCGGTACTGGCCGTGAGGCAAACAGCCCAATCCCCGGCTGCATCGGCAGGATTGTCCCGCCGGGTCCGGTATCGGCAAACGCCAGATCGATTGGTGTGGCTGAAAGCGCCAGCAGGCTTAGAAAGCTGCGGAGAGAAATACCCATCGCTAATCCTAGGCAGTCAAAAGTTAAAAAATACTGGCTGAATGGAGGGTTACGACCAGCGCTGAAAATGGATGCTGATCCAGGCCGGCAAAATTTCTATGCTGCAATGCGAAATAGCACTTGCATCCTGCCGTTCGAACCCCTAATTGTTGCATCGCAGCACGGCAGAGTATCGCAGTGCTGCTTTCTTGGACGTTTCCTCCCTAAACTTGGCGGCGCGGCAACGCGCCGTCCTTTTTTTGTTTTTCAGTCAAGCTTGAAGCCGCGTGCCCTGACGAAGCGGCCCCAGCCCTGGCGTTCCGGGGCGGCATATTGGCGGGCCTTGTCCTCGGACCAGCCATAGGGTTTGTCGGCGCCGAACCGGGCATCGTCGCGGCGGTCGCGGTAGGGGCGGGTCAGATTGCGCCGCGCGTCATACTCATCGATCTGGGCCGGCAGGTCGGCGCCATTGTAGCGATCGATATGCACGGTGGCGGCGAGCCCGAGCCGGGGCGACATTGCCCCGTTATGGGCGGGCCAGCCCAGGCACAGCCCGACGACCGGATAGACGTGCGCAGGCAGATCAAGAACGTCCGCGACCTGATCCGGATGGTTACGTATGGCGCTGATCGGGCAGGTGCACATGCCAATCGATTCGGCGGCGGCGATAAAGGTGCCGAACACGATGCCGGCATCGACACCAGGGTTGAAGAACGCGTCGAGATGATCGTTGACCATCGGATGGCCGCGCAGGTCGTGCACGCGCCGGTGGCGGGCA
>JACMOQ010000429.1 GCA_014377905.1 Acetobacteraceae bacterium
ATGTCGCTGAGTTCGGTATCAGTCATCGCGAACGCGCTGCGCCTGCGGGCGGCAAATTTGTGATACACCGCCAACCTATCGGGACTATCAATGTCTTGCGGAGAAATATCATGTCCGGATCAGTCGCACCCGCGTCCCACCGATTTCGTCTTGTCTTCCTCCTGCCGCTTCTCGGTCTATTGCTGACCGGCTGCGGCTACAACAACATCCCGACCTTCGAGGAACAGGCGAAAGCCAAGTGGTCGCAAGTGCTGAACCAATATCAGCGTCGCTCCGACCTCATTCCCAATCTGGTAGAAACCGTGAAGGGTTTTGCCAAGCAGGAGAGCAGTGTGCTGGAAGCGGTGACCGCCGCGCGTGCTTCGGCTACCGCAGTCAAGGTCGATGCCAGCACGATCACCGACCCCGAGGCGTTCAAAAAATTCCAGGACGCTCAGGCCCAGCTTTCCGGTTCGCTGGCGCGACTGCTGGCGATCTCGGAGAACTACCCCGTTCTCAAATCCAACCAAAACTACCTTGCGTTGCAGTCACAGCTTGAGGGCACCGAAAACCGCATCGCCGTGGCGCGCCGCGACTACATCGAAGCCGTCCGCATTTACAACACCGAGCTGAAGACGTTCCCCGGTTCACTCTGGGCGCGCTTCTTCTATCCCAGCAACAAGCCGATGGAGGTGTTCACGATCGCCGAGAGTGCGAAGACCGTCCCTGCCGTGAAATTCTAGGTCGAAGGCGAATGATCCGGCATGCGATCCTGATCGCCGTCGCTTGGTGGGGCCTTACCGCCGCCGGGATGGCCCGAAGTGTGACGGCGGCCTCGCTCGCGTTTCCCGCCCTCACCGGACGCGTCGTGGATGAGGCCGCGCTGCTCTCCACGAACGATCTGGCCACCCTCACGGCGTCGCTTGCGGAGTTGGAGGCAAAAACAACCAACCAGCTGGTGATTGTCACCCTGAAGTCGCTACAGGGTACAACAATCGAGGATTACGGCTATCAGCTCGGGCGCCGCTGGAAGATCGGCCAGAAGGATCGCGATACCGGCGTGCTGCTGCTTGTGGCACCGGCCGAAAAGGTGGTCAGGATCGAGGTCGGCTACGGGCTGGAAGGCACGCTCACCGATGCCATGACCAAAACCATCATCGAAACCGCACTCCTGCCCGCGTTCAGAACGGGGGATTTTGCCGGTGGCATCAAAAATGGCGCCAATCAGATCATCCAAGCGCTCGGCGCCCATGTCGGGAGTCAAGCGCGGCCCGCAGTGCGAAATTCGGCGCCCGCACAGGGCACAGCCGGCACCCCGGTCTGGCTGGTGATCGTCCTCGGCGTGGGTGGGGTAGGCCTGCTCATCTATTGCGCGGTTGCGGGCGGCGCCATGTGTCGCGCCGTGATGCAGATTCTGATCCTGGCCGCGCTATCCGGTCGGCGCGGATCGTCCAACGACAGGTCGTCCCCGTTTTCAGGCGGTGGCGGATCGTTCGGCGGCGGTGGAAGCTCAGGCAGATGGTGAGGATGGGACAATGATGGACGAAGCCGACAAGGCCCGCGTCTCGGCCGCAATCCGCGCCGCCGAAGCGCGCACATCCGGGGAAATTTTCTGTGTCATCGCCGGCCAATCCAGCGACTACCGCCTTGTGCCGATCGCCTGGTCGGCCGCGATCGCATTATTCGCACCGTTGCCGCTGCTTGGGCTGACGGACTGGTCGGCACCGGTTGTTTACCTTCTGCAAATCGTGATTTTTCTCGTCGCGTCTACAGCGCTATCGCGCCCCGCCATCAAATTCCGGATTGTTCCATACAGGGCTAGGCAGGATCGGGCCCATGCCGAAGCAATGCGCCAGTTCTTTGCGCAACGCATCGACAAGACAGAGCATCGCACCGGCGTGTTGATTTTTGCCTCGGCAGCGGAACGCTATGTCGAAGTGGTGGGCGATGCCGGAATCAACGAGCTGGTGGCTCCGTCGGTCTGGGATGATGTGGTTGGATTACTGGTGTCTGCCATCAAGGACGGCCGATCAGCCGACGGTTTCGTCGCCGCAATCGCAACATGTGGGGATATCCTTGCGGTCCACTTCCCTCCGGGCGCGCTGAACCGAGACGAAATCCGCAATGCCATACTGGAATTGTAAAGAGTACGGCTTGATGTCGCACTGGATGACATCGAAAAAGCCGTGAAGCAGTTCGGCGCCAATACCGGTGGCGGCTTCGTTGATCAGAACCGGGCCGAATACGTCATCCGCAACATCGGCCGCACCACGCGGCTCGAAGATCTGCGCAGTCTGGTTGTAACCGTGCGCAATGGGCAACCAATCCTTCTCGGGCAGGTTGCAGCCCTGGATTACGCGCCGCGCTTCAAGCGGGGCGATGCCGGCGCAAACGGCAAACCGGCCGTGATTTTGTCGGTGCAAAAGCAGCCCGGTGCCGATTCGGTGGCGCTGACCCGTCTGGTGGAGCGGGCGCTGGGCGACCTCGGTAAGACCTTGCCCGCCGGGGTGAAGGCCGACACGGTTCTGTTCCGTCAGGCAAACTTCATCGAAGCCTCGATCGGCAATGTCGCGGATGCGTTGCGTGATGCGGTTATCGTGGTCGCAATCGTGCTGTTTGCCTTCCTGTTGAATGTTCGTA
>JACMOQ010000430.1 GCA_014377905.1 Acetobacteraceae bacterium
AGCCCTTGCGAAGCAATCCATCTTGGACCCAAGCGTGCGTGGCGAAGATGGATTGCTTCGCAAGGGCTCGCAATGACGATTTTTTCGTCCGTGCGTCCGCGGTGCCGACGAAATCGATTGCAGTTAAGCTGCCGTAGAAGTTACCTGGGCAGTTACCAAAAATACTTACGCACGCTTTGCGAACCGTGGCAAATCATGCGCGGTAACCGCGGCAATCGCCCCGTCCGCCCGCCGCACTTCTACCAGACACGATTGCGCCGTGCAGCCCTGGCTCAGGCTCGATGCGCCGACATCCTGGGTCAGTGCATTGGGATTGCCGTGTTTTTCGATGCCGGTTTGCCAATCATGATCGAACCACGCCCCGGTGGCGAGCCGTGCGACGCCCTGCATGATGTCGGGCGAGACTATCGCGCCGGCGAGGCTGCGGCCGCGATGATTAAAAACCTCGACCACGTCACCGTTGGCGATGCCGCGGGCAAAGGCGTCGTCGGGATTGAGGTAGATCGGTTCGCGGCCCGCGACTTTGCCGGCCGCACTATGGGGGCTGGCATCAAGTTGGCTATGCAGTTTGCGGGCCGGTTGGTCCGACAGCAGATGAAGCGGAAATTGCGCGGCTTCGGGCGCGCCGAGCCATTCGGTTGGCGCCATCCAGGCCGGGTGACCGGGGCAGTCGGGCAGGTTGAACCCGGCGATGCGGTCGGAGAAAATTTCGATCCTGCCAGATGGGGTGTTGAGTTTGTGGGCTTCAGGATCGCGGCGATAGGCTTGCAACATCACGATCGGGGCGTCGTGGTCGGCCAGGCTGACCACGCCTTGCTCCCAGAACGCATCGAAATCCGGCAGGGTGATGCCCATCATTTCACCGCGGCGCTGGGTCCCGGCGTAAAGATGGCGCAGCCAGGCCATTTCGTCGCGGCCTTCGGTGAAGGCGTCGGCCACGCCCAGGCGCTGGGCGAGATCGGCGAAGATGGTGTAATCATCACGCGCTTGGCCGAGCGGTTCGACGACCTTGCGGCTGGCGACGATGTGGCCCTCGGCGCTGGCATAGCCAAGATCGTTGCGTTCCAATCCAGTGGTGGCGGGCAGCACGATGTCCGCGAGTTTGGCCGTGGCGGTCCAGTATTGTTCGTGGACGATGATGGTTTCCGGCTTGGTCCAGGCGTGCATCAAACGGGTCAGATCCTGATGGTGATGGAACGGATTGCCGCCCGCCCAGTAGATCATCTTAATATCGGGATAGACATGATGCCCGCCATTGTATTGGAACGGCGTGCCGGGATTGAGTAGCATATCGGCGATGCGGGCAACCGGAATGAATTCGCGCACCCGGTTATTGCCTTGCGGCAGCGACGGTCCAGGCAGGCGGGTATGCGAACTGCCGATCCGGTTGGTCGGACCATAGCCGACGGCAAAGCCGCCGCCGGGCAGGCCGATTTGGCCGAGCATACTGGCGAGCGTTACCACCATCCAGAACGGCTGTTCACCGTGCGATGCGCGCTGCAACGCCCACGCAACGTTCATCATGGTGCGACTGGCGGCCATTTCGCGTGCCAGCGTCACGATCCGCGCCGCCGGAATGCCAGTGATTGCGGACGCCCAGGCCGGGGTTTTGTCGGCCAGATAGGGTTCGAAACGATCATAGCCATGGCAGCACCGGGCGAGGAAGTCGCGGTCAAGCCGATTTTCGACCAACAGCACATGGGCCAGCGCCAGCATCAGGGCAGTATCGGTGTTGGGGCGGATCGGAATCCATTCGACCGGGCCACCGGTATCAAGATTGTCGGCCACTGGAGAAATATTGATGAAGCGCGTGCCCGCCTTGGCCATTGCCGCGAGGCCAGCCTTGACCCGGTGCAGCATGGCGCCACCGGCCGAGATTTGCGCGTTCTTGGCTGGCACGCCGCCAAAGGCCACGAACAATTCAGTGTGTTGCGCCATCACATCGAACGAGGTGGTCTGGTTCCAGCTTTCTTCCATCGACATCAGCACATGCGGCAGGATCACCCGGCCGGCACCGAGGCTATAGCTGTCATTATGGCGAACATAGCCGCCGATCATGTTGAGAAAGCGATGCACCTGGCTTTGTGCATGGTGAAAGCGCCCCGCGCTCGACCAGCCATACGATCCACCGAAAATCGCCTTGTTGCCATGGGCTGCTTTCACCCGGGCAAGGTCGGCGGCGACCAGATCGAGGGCGACGTTCCAATCAACCTCGACAAACGGTTCGCGGCCGCGCAATTCCGGCGCACTGCCGGGGCCGCGTTCAAGCCAGGATTGACGCACTGCCGGGCGGCGGACACGAATGGCTTGCAGGCTGGGGGCGAGCGCGTGGACCCCGATCTGGTTGGGGTCAGGATCTTCCCGCCACGGCGACAATTCCGGCGGAGTGCCAGTGCCGACCTCGTAAATGCCCCAATGGGCGGCGGTATAAAGTGTCATGAACGGGCACCTGTCAGTAACGCGCGGGCATCGACAATGGTGCAGCCGTTCTGGTCCACCATCAACGGGTTGATGTCGAGTTCGGCGAGGCGATTCCAATGGTCATGCGCTAGCCAGGACAGTCGGACGATGCAATCGACAATTGCTGCCACGGCCAATGCCGGCTTGCCGCGAATACCGCGCAGCAACGCCGATACTCGCAGCCCGGCGAGCAAACTATGCGCGGCCTCAGCCGACACCGGCACCTGGGAAAGGGCCACATCATGCAATAATTCCACCAGGATGCCGCCCGCGCCAATCACCAGCATGGGGCCGAACTGGGCATCCTGGGTGATGCCGAGGATCAGTTCGGCATCACCTTTGATCATAGGCTGCACCAGGCAGGCCTGGAGCACGGGGCCGAGGCGGAATTGCAGATCGGCAAAGGCTGCCTGCAACCCGGCGGGGCCATCTATGCCGAGGATAACGCCGCCGGCCTCGGTCTTGTGAATAATGTCTTGACCAAGAGCTTTGAGGGCGACCGGGTAAGATATCGTTTCGGCGGCGCGCAAGGCCTCATCGGGGGTCGTGCACACGGCTTGCGGGGCGATGGGCAGGCCGTAGGCGGTCAACAACGCGTCCAGCGCGGCGGGCGACAGCGGGCCGGGTTCGGCGGGCAATGCGGCGATCGGCATTCCGACCGGGCGCACTGCCGGGCTTGGCATCGTCCATGCGGAATAGTCGCGCCAGCCCGCCACGGCCCTGACGGCATCTTCCAGTGCGTCGGTGAACGGCAAAGCGCGTCCGACCAATTCGGCGCGGGCAGTATCGGCGGCGGGACCAGGGGTCATCACGAAAATCGCCGGCTTGCCGCCATCGAGCGTGGCATCGGCGATACTGGCGGTGGTGGTGCGCATGTCGGGCGAGGTGGTCAACACAGCGACAACCGCATCAAACGCGGGGTCGGCGGCAATGATGGTGGTGGTGACGCCGGCGATGTCGAGCGATTCTCCGCCTTTGCGTCCACCGAAATCAATCGGGTTCGACGCCTGCCCGGCCGAGTAATGTTCCGCCAGCGCGGCGATCGTTTGTGGCGCGAATTCGGTGAGTTTCACGCCCGTGCTGGCCAGACGGTCCGCGCTGATTGCGCCACCGCCGCCGGAGGTGGTGAGGATGGTGGCGGAGGTAACCGCGCGACCTGGGAAGCGTGCCAAGGCCGCCGCCAAAAGGATCATCGCATCGAAATCATCAAGGATGACGACCCCAAGATCGCGGCACATCGCCTGCAACCCGGCGAATGTGCCGGCGAGGCTGGCGGTGTGGGAAAACGCCGCGCGGGCGCCGCTATCGGTGCGGCCGGCCTTCACCATCAGCCAGGGCTTGCCCATGGCGCGGGCGCGTTTGGCCAAGGCGACAAACCGCGCCGGGTCCTTTAGGCCTTCGACATAAGTGCAGATGACGCGGGTGCGATCGTCATCGAGGAAGTATTCGACGAAATCGCACAGTTCAAGGTCGGCCTGGTTGCCGACCGAAACGCAATGGGAGAAGCCAACACCGCGGCCGCGGGCGCGGTCAAACACCGTTGCCATCATGGCGCCCGATTGGCTGGCGAAGCCGATGGCACCTACCGGCAGGACATCGGTATCGAGTGCGGGGGACGAACACAGCACCAGCTGATTGGCAGGAGAAATCAGCCCGAGGCAGTTCGGTCCGATCAGCCGCATGTTGGCGGCGCGCGCGATCGTGACCAGTTCAGCCTCCATCGCTGCCCCTTCAGTGCCTTCATCGGAGAACTTGCTGGTGATGATGATGGCGCCGCGCACGCCGATTTCGGCGGCTTCGACGATCACGCCACTCACCAGATGGCGCGGCACCGCCATCACCACCAGATCGGCAGGGGTCGGGGTGGAGCGCAAATCCTTGTAGGTCTTGAGGCCGAACAGTTCCGCCCGATTGGGATTGATCGGGTAGACGGTGCCCGCGAAACGATGTTTCAGCAGCAGGCGGTAAAGCCTGCCGCCGAATTTGGTCTGATCTTCCGAGGCACCGATAACGGCGACTGATTTTGGGCGCAGCAGGGTGGCGATCGACATGGTGTGGTGGTTTCTCTCGAAAAGCAGGGTGCGCGCTAACCCACCGTCGCAAGCGCGGCGCGGGCGACATCGCCGATCACTGCCTCGCCTTCAGGCGGGTCGGCAATTTCGACGTAAATCGACAGGATGAGCGGCCCGTTCGCGGTCATGATGAAACCGACATCATTGACCACGCCTGGCAGGCTGCCGGTTTTGCTGCCCCAACGCGGTCGGGCCTCGCCCGCCGGCAGATGGCGGGCAATACGGCGGTCGGTGGTCTGTTTTTCCAACTGTCCGATCATTGCGGCGCAGGACGGGGGGGACGCAGCCTGATTGGTGAACAGGGCGGCAATCAGGTCGGCATATTCGGTCGGCACCGCCCAATTCTCGCTTTCGCCCGGCAGTGGCGGGCGGCCGCGCATTGGGCGGCCGAGCAGGGAGTTTTTCATGCCGAGACGCTGCATGGTGGCGTTGATTTCGGCCATGCCGACGCGTTCGATCAGGATATTTGTGGTGGAATTATCGCTGATCGCCATCATCAGGTAGCACAGATCGCCGACAGTGAAGGCAATGCCGGGATGGAGTTCCTTGACCACCCCGCCACCGGTGGCGCGGTCTTGCGGGCGCAAAACGTGGATCTGGTCGAGACTGTCACGCCCGGCATCGATCCGGCGGAACAGTTCCACCATGATGGCGATCTTCACCGTGCTGGCGGCGACGAACCGGCGATCGCCGTTATGGGCATAGCGGCTGCCATCCGGGGCAATCACGCTCACCCCAAGCTTGCAACCGCTGCTTTCGGCGGCGGCAATCGTTGCTGCAAGTCCGGTCCAGTCGGTCATGGCGAGTTCCCGTGTTCAACGCACGATGACGCTAGCGCGGGGCCGCCGATATTGACAGTCCTGGGAAACCGGCATGTTCTGCCGTCAAAGGCGCCCCGATGGTCGGGTAGATGGGAAATGTCGGCTGAAATGGGCATCTACGACGAGCTTGGAGTAGCAAAGCTGATCAATGGGTGCGGCACGGTGACGCGGCTATCGGGGGGAACGATGGCGCCGGAAGTGAGCGAGGCGATGCGCCAGGCGTCCGAAGCATCGGTGGACATGATGGCGCTGCAAGCCGCGGCCTGTCGGGTGATCCGGGCCGCGGCCGGCGCACCGGCCGGGATCGTGACATCGGGCGCTTCGGCGGCGGTGCTGCTTGGGGCTGCCGCCTGCATCGCCGGGCTCGATCCGCTGCGCATCAACGCGCTGCCCGATGTGGCCGATGGTCGGCGCGAATTCATCGTGGTGCGCAGCCAACGCAACATGTACGACCGTGCGCTGCTGGTCGCGGGCGGGCGGATTGTTGAGGTCGGCATTGCGGACCGCTATTCCGGCCCTGGCGTGCGCGACGCGGCCCCCTGGGAAATCGCGGCGGCGATCACCAAAAACACCGCTGGCATCTATTACCTCGCCGATGCGCGATCGAAACCGTCACTGCGCGCGGTGGTCGAGGTGGCCCACGACCATTCCCTGCCGGTACTGGTGGACGCCGCCGGGCAGTTGCCGCCGACCGACAATCTAGGCCGCTTCTTCGATGACGGCGCCGATTTGGTGTGTTTTTCCGGTGGCAAGGCGATCGGCGGGCCGCAATCGTCCGGCATTCTGGCCGGGCGCGCCGATCTGGTGGCCTCGGCTTTGGTGCAGATGCTCGATCTTGACGTGTTCGACAGCTTCTTTGCCCCGCCCGAGGAGTTCGCGGCCCTGCGGCAGATGCGCGGTTTGCCGCATCACGGCATCGGGCGGTCCTGCAAAGTCGGCAAGGAGGAAATCGCCGGGCTGTGCGTGGCGCTGCAACGCTTTGCCGCCGCTGATCCGGTTGCGCGGTTTGCGGCGTGGCAAGACCGGCTAGAGCTGATTGTTGCAGCGTCCGCCCGTTCGGGCATGCTGATCGCGTCAGGACCAATTCCGATTTTGTCGCTTGATCTCGGATCACCCGACGCGGCAGACGCACTGGCGCGCCGGCTGCTGGCGGGCAGGCCTGCCATCGCCTGCGGGCTGGGGCGGCTCGATGACGGGCTGGTAACATTCAATCCAGTGGCGATGACCGACGCCGAGGCAATGCTGGTCGGCGCGCGGCTCAAGGAGACGCAGTAAACACCATGGATATTCGCGAACAGATCGGTATTCCGGCACCACTCGCCGAGGTTTGGCCGCTACTAAGTGACCCGGCAAAGGTCGCGGCCTGTATTCCCGGCACCACCTTGGCACCCGACCAGGGCGACGGCATGTGGCGCGGTTCGATACGGGTGCGCTTTGGGCCCACGGTCGCAACCTTCCGTGGCGAGGCTTCGGTGGACTACGATCATCCGGCACATCGGTGCAGCATCCAGGGCCGCGGCATTGATCAGCGCGGCGCGTCGCGGGCGCTGTCGTCAGGCGTGATCGTTGCGACCGACGAGGGCAATGCCACGTTGCTGACCGTTGATGGCAGCTTCACCGTGACCGGCCCACTGGAACAATTCGCCAATGCCGGGGGGGTGCATGTCGCCCGCGCGTTGCTCGCCGAATTCGCCGCCAACATGGCCGCTTTGGTCGCCGAGGCACGCCCCGTTGACGTGGTGATAGCAGCTTCCCCTGCCCCACCGCCGGCACGCGAACTCGGCGGCTTCGGCCTGCTGTGGCGCGTGCTGCTCTCCTGGCTGCAATCCCTGTTTCGTGGAAGGACACGCTGACAATGGCCGATCCCAAGCTTTCCGATATTCTGGCCCGCGCCTTCGCCGCCGAGGGCTGCGAGGTGCTGTTCACCCTGATGGGTGATGCCAACATGTATTGGTCCGAGGCAATGTCGCGCCTGCCGGGCATCACGCTGGTGCATGCCCGCCACGAGCATTGCGCGGTGGCGATGGCCGATGGCTACGCCCGCGCCACCGGTAAGGTCGGCGTGGCATCCACCACCTGCGGGCCAGGCTTCACCCAGATCATGACCGCGCTGACCATCGCCGCCCGCGCCAACGTGCCATTGGTTGTCTTCGCCGGCGACACCCCGATGACCGCAGCCTACTACATCCAGCAGATCGACATGGCGCCGTTGGCGCTCGCCACCGGCGCCCATTATATCCCGATCCGCACCATGGACCGCGCGTTGGATAATGTGCGGGAAGCCTTTCATATTGCCGCCCTCGAACGCCGGCCGGTGGTGCTGGGCGTGCCGATGGACCTGCAGAAGCAGGCCTATCCGTTCATGTTTGATTACATCCCATCGGTTGAGCTGCTGCCGACACCGCAACGACCAATGCCGGACCCGGCGCTGGTTGACCGGCTGGTGGATATGATCGCCGAAGCCGAACGGCCGATCATCATCGCCGGCAAGGGCGCCTGCCTGTCCGGCGCAGGGCCGGCCATCGCGCAACTGGCCGAGGCGTCCGGCGCATTGCTGGCAACATCGTTGCTAGGCAAGGGGTTGTTCGAGGGTAATCCGTTTGCGATGGATATCGCCGGCGCGTTTGCCAGCGATTTTTCCCGTGAACGCTTCGCCGAGGCCGATCTGGTAATCGGTTTCGGGGTTGGCCTCGGCACCTACACGACCGAAAGCGGCTATCTTTATCCCAGCGCGCAGACGGTGCAGGTCGACATCAACCCGCGTGGTTTGTGGCAAGGCCTGCGGACGGCCGACATGCATATCCGCGCCGATGCCCACGCCGCCGCCGAGGCGATTACCGCGCGCATGCAGCAACGTGGCGTAACCCGGCCCGGCTTCCGTAGCGCCGAGCTCGCCGGGCAAATCGCCGCCGATGAGCCGGACCGTAAAGTGTTCCCCACCGTTGCTGGCACTGTCGATCCACGCAAGGCGATCCTGGAGTTGGATCGTATCGTGCCGAAGGATTGGGACGTGGTGATCGGGGTCGGCCATTATTTCGGCATCGCGCTGACACATATGCGCGGCCGGGCAGCGGACAAATACCATGTGGTCGGCGATTTCGGCGCGATCGGCAACGGGCTGCCAGCAGCGATTGGGGTGGCGGCAGCGCGCAACAACGGCCGCGTGCTGCTGATCGAGGGCGATGGCAGTTTGATGTTGCATATCCAGGAATTGGAAACCGTGCGCCGCCAGGGCATTCGCATGCTGATGGCGATCATCAATGATGGCGGCTATGGCGCGGAAATCCATAAATTCCGCGCAGGCGGGCTAAGCCCCGAAACCGTTATCCACGGCCGGGGCGATCTGGCGGGCGTTGCCAACGGGTTTGGCGTGCGTGGCACCACGGTAAGCGCGCTCGGCGGTTTTGGGGCGTTGTTCGCCGAACATCAGGCGGCCAACAGCGCAGGGCTTTGGGATATCCACAGCGATGACACCGTGGTGTCACGCCCGTATCGCCGCATTCATTATGGGGAGGCTTAGACTGAATGCCTCGCATCATCGATCTTGAAATGAACCTGCCGCGCAGCGAGGAGGAACCCGGCTACTGGGACGCCATGCAGGGCCGCCCCGGCAACCCGGTAGCCGACCGCCAGCCGCGCCCGCCAGGATACGGTTTCGACAACTACCAGCATATCTTCAAGGGGCGGCCGCTGTCGCCTGAGGCCACCGAAGCTGCCCCGCTTGCATGTGTGGAAGACGATGGCGGCATCACCAAATTCATCGCCGACATGGACCGCGCGGGCATTGAATTCGGGGTGCTCGGCTCGTCCAACGCGACGATGGCGCGCATCTGCACCGCCCATCCCGACCGCTTCATCGGCCTGTCCGCCACCAGCCCGCTCGATGGCATGACCGGGGTGCGCAACTTCGAGCGCCTGGTGCGCGAGCATCATATCGGCGGGCTGCGGGTCGTTGCATTGTACAACGGCATTCCGGCATCCGACCGACGCTACTATCCGCTATATGCCAAATGCGTCGAGCTTGATGTTCCAGTGCGGGTTTACACCGCCATGCCCTATGCCAATGACCGCCCCTACGACATCGGCCATCCGCGCCATCTCGATCAGGTGGCGATGGATTTCCCGGAGCTGCGCATCGTTGCCGGCCTCGCCGGGTGGCCGTGGGTCACCGATATGATTGCGCTGCTGCGCCGCCATCCCAATCTCTATTGCGATACCGCCGCCCATCGTCCGCGCCATTTCGCGACGCCGGGCTCGGGCTGGGAAGGCTTCCTGCAATTCGGCAATACCCTGTTGCAAGACAAGATCATGGTCGGGCTATCACGCAGCACTTTTAACATCTCGTTCGAGACCCTGATCGCCGAATATCAGGACCTGCCGCTCAAGCCCGCGGTGCTGGAGAAATGGTTCTATCGCAACGCCCAGACTTTCCTGCGCCGGGGCTGACGCATCATGAAACGAGACGTGACACCGATCATGCGGCCCGGCGTGGTCGCCGTGCTTGGCGCATCGGCGACGCGGACAACTCAAGGCAATCAGGTCATCGGCAATCTGATTGGCGCCGGGTTTAAGGGGCGGATCATTCCGGTCCATGCGACCGCCACCGAAATCAACGGCCTTGCGGTGGCCCACGGCATTGTCGCCTTGCCGGGCGGCGTGGATACCGCGGTCGTTGCCATTCCAGCGAGCGGCGTGGCGGCGGCGTTGGTCGAACTCGAAGCCGCCGGGGTGCGGTCGGCGGTGGTGTTCAGCAACGGGTTTAGTCCGGATCAGGAACGCGATTTCCGCGACGTCTCCGATCGCTCGACCATGGCAATTCATGGCCCCAACTGCATGGGGTTGATTGACCTGCATGAACACATGCCGCTCTATCCGGCGACCCGCACCGCCAAGGCGCGGCCGGGCAATGTCGCGGTGATCGCCCAATCGGGATCGGCTGCGATTTCGTTGTTGAACTCCGCGTCCTTCGGGATGTCCACCATCGTCACCATGGGCAGCGAATTCCAGGTTAGCGCCCCCGATTACATGCGCTTCTTCGCCGCCGATGCGCGGACCTCGGTGATTGGGATCGTGCTGGAATCCATTCAGCATCCTACCGAATTCGCCGAGGCTGTGCGCATGGTGTTCGCCGCCGGCAAGTCGCTGGCGGTGCTGAAGGTTGGCCGTTCCGATGTCGGCAATCGCGCCGTGCAGGCCCATACCGGCGCGATGATCAGCCGCGCCGAAGCCTATGACCGGTTTTTTGCCGGACTGCATGTGCCCACAGCGCGCGATTACGACGAATTGATTGCCACGTTGGAATGCTTCGCCGGCACAGACCGCCTTCCGCGCGGCCGTCGGATCGGCATCGTTGGGATATCCGGTGGCGAAACTGCTTTGGCCTGCGATGTCGCCGCCGATCTCGGGCTGGCGCCGGCCGATTTCAGCGCGCAAACTCGTGCAGCGATTTTTGCCGCTTTGCCAGGTGCCGATGGCCGCAATCCGCTCGACCTTGGGGCGACCGTCAACCACACGCCGGACCATGACCGCGCCGCCATCACCGCCATTCTCGACGATCCCGGCGTCGATACGCTGGTGTTCATCCAGGACATGCAGGCGAGCCTGACCGATGCAATGCGCAATAACTACACGCCGCACATGCTGGAATACGGCCGCCACGCCGCCCGCACCGGAAAGCCGGTGGTGATGCTGTCGCCGAGCGCGGAGAACACCCACCCGACCATTCACGCAATGATGAAGGAAGCCGGCGTCCCAGTGCTGCGGGGAATGCGCGCCGGGCTGGTCGCGCTGCGCAACCTTGGCACGCTTGGCGAAGCTCGCGCGGCCCAGGTCAGGGACGCATCGCACATCCCGCACCCCGAGCTTGCAGCGTTGCGGACTGCGATCAAAGGGCATCACGGGCCTCTCCCAGCGTCCCTTACCCGCCGGCTGCTTGCCGCTTACGACATCCCGTTCGTTGCGAGTGGCGAGGCCGCCGATGAAATTATGGCGTTGGTGGTCGCGGCCAGGGTTGGCTATCCGCTGGTTCTGAAAGTCGCCTCGCCCGACATCGCCCATCGCTCCGATGTCGGCGGTGTGGCGCTTGGCATTGCCGGCCCCGATGCGTTGCGTGCCGCGATGGAAAGCATGACGGCGCGGGTTCGCAACGCCCTGCCGGATGCAAAACTGACCGGCTTTGAACTGCAGGCCCAGTTGACCGGCCATATCGAAGCCATGGCCGGCTTCGTTGCGGCACCGCCCTTCGGCGCCCTGCTTACCCTTGGCACAGGCGGCACCATGGTCGAGTTACAGGCCGATCGCAGCCTGGAGCTCTGTCCGTTCACCCCGTCCCGTGCTCGGGCGATGATCGGCGAAACAAGATTAGGCGCAGTGCTCAATGGCTACCGCAATCTGGTGCCGGCGACCGACATTGCCCCGCTGGCGCGGCTCGCGAGCAAGCTGTCGCGGCTGGCGGCCGATCTCGGCCACCTTCTCGAAGAATGCGACATCAACCCGGTTTTGGTTAAGCCGGGGACTGGCGAGGTCTTTGTGGTGGATGCACTGATTATCGCGTCGTTATAGCCCATCACGGCTCGGGCGGATGCAATCGGCTGCCTTGGTGCCCGACGAAGCTGGTGGATTGCATTCGCCCTACAGCCCTCCGCCACCGATGGTGTGAGTATTTCCCGAACCTTCGTCATCGCACTTTCCGCCTGTAATTCTGATACCAGGCGCCGATGCAAAAATCGCGCGCCCTCCCCGGACCAAAATGCAGTCCGCACGTAGTATATGATGGAGTTACACATGAGCGACCATGTTTACAGCATTACCGAAATCGTCGGGACATCAAAAACCAGTATTGAGGACGCCATCCAGCAGGGCATCAAAACGGCTGCGAAAACGCTTCGGCAGCTTGAATGGTTCGAAGTGACGCAGGTTAAAGGACATATCGTTGATGGCGAAGTTGGTCATTTTCAGGCCTGCATGAAACTTGGTTTCCGCTACGATCCCAAATAACAGGGAGCCTGCTTCGACGCGATGCAGATCAGGTTGCCACCTCTGTCACCGGGCGCAATTTCGGCGGCAGGGTGGCAAGGCTTTCCATCGTATGGAAATCACGCAAAATTGCATCATCGCCGAGGTCTATTTCGGCCACCGCTTCGGCATGTGTTTCGAGCAGTTTGCGGGCGCCGCTGTCGCCGGACAGCGCCAGGATGTCGGCGAAAAACCGGCGCTCCCAGCATTTTTTTATTTGACCCGCCGGCGGCCAAACTACTAGCTTAACAGAATGAAGACGCCCGATTTCCGCCAATAAGCAACAACGCAACAGGGAATGCTCCATGACCGACATCCAGGCCCATAACACCCGCGCGGCCACCGTCTGGAGTTCGGGCGGCAGCATTTATGACGGGGTCAGCCGGTCGCTCGCCGAGGCGATCGAACATGCGGTGCGCCGGCTGGACCCAAAGCCGGGGGAAAAACATCTTGATGTTGCCACCGGCACTGGTTGGGCGTCACGGCGGTTGGCTGAAGCCGGGGCAGCAGTGATCGGCACTGATATTGCTGAGGGGTTGCTGGACGCGGCCCGCAGCGAGGCGCGGCGACAGGGGCTGGTGATCGACTATCAAATTGGCGATGCCGAGGCGATGCCGTTCGCGGACGGTCAGTTTGACGGCATTGTCTCCACCTTCGGGGTGATGTTCGTGAGCCGCCCGGAAGCCGCCGCGGCCGAACTCGCCCGGCTGGTCCGGCCCGGTGGGCGGGTGGTGCTGTCAACCTGGCAGACCGACAGCACGCTGTTCGAAATGTTTCAGGTCATGCGCCCGTTCATGCCAGCGCCGCCGGCGGGCGCCACGCCGCCGCCCTCGCCGTTCGCGTGGGGCGCCCAAGCACGAGTGCGTGAGTTACTTGGCGGCGCGTTTGATCTCGGCTTCGAAACCGGCGTGTGCACGGCCTTCATGCCAGATGGCGCGGCATTCTGGGAGTTGTTCAGCACCGGCTACGGCCCGACCAAGATGCTGGCAGAAAGCCTCGATCCGGTACGGCGAGCGGAATTGCAGGCCGCATTCACCGCGTTCCATGAACGGTTCCGCACCGATCTGGGGATTGCGATGGGGCGGCAATATCTGATTACCCATGGGGTTCGGCGCTAGCCGGGCGCAGTTTCGGCGGCAGGGTGGCAAGGCTTTCCATCGTGTCGAAATCGCGCAGAATTGCATCATCGCCGAGGTCTATTTCGGCCACCGCTTCGGCATGTGTTTCGAGCAGTTTGCGGGCGCCGCTGTCGCCG
>JACMOQ010000431.1 GCA_014377905.1 Acetobacteraceae bacterium
GCCGCCGCGCCGAGTTTCAGGATTTGATGTATCAAAACCTGCGTCGGGTCGGGTCCAATTCGTCCGATAGCGGATCGGTCGTGCCCGCCGGCGCCCAAGTGGGCCTCGGGGTGAAAACCGCGGCGATTTACCGCATCAGTGAGCAAGGCAATCTGCAACAAACTTCGAACTCGTTCGACCTCGCCATTCGCGGCAACGGCTATTTCCAGGTTACCCTGCCGGGCGGCGAAACCGCCTATACCAGGGACGGCACATTTTCGCTGTCGCCCCAGGGCGAAGTCGTTACGTCAGACGGGCATGTCGTGCAGCCTGGCATCACCATCCCGACCAACGCGACCTCCGTTACCATCAACTCCGCCGGTCAGGTCCAGGCCACCATCGGCGGCCAAACCGCACCGAGCACCGTTGGGCAATTGCAACTGGCGAGCTTTCCCAATGAGGCGGGGTTGGACGCCCAGGGCGACAATCTGATGCTGCAAACCTCGGCAAGCGGCAATCCGGTGACCGGGGCGCCCGGCGCGCCAGGATTTGGGTCGGTTCTCCAGGGGTTCATTGAGACGTCGAATGTCAACGTTGTCAGCGAAATCACTAACCTTATTACCGCCCAACGGGCCTACGAAATGAACAGCAAGGTGATAACGACATCAGACCAGATGCTGTCCACGTTGACCAATCTGCGTTAAGGAGCAACCCGATGACATTGAGAATCTGGCTTGCCGGGTTGGCCATCTTTGCACTCACCCAGCCGACCTATGCTGTGTTGCTGCGTCCAACCGGCAGCCTTGTCGCGTCGGTTGTGAAACTGTCGGACCTGTTCGACGATCTCGATACCGGGGTCGATCGCGCGATCGGGCCAGCCCCGGCGCCTGGGGGCCGGATCATCGTCGAGGCCGCCCAGCTTGGCGCCATCGCGCGCCAATTCGGGGTTGACTGGCGCCCGGCATCATTAGCCGATCGGGTGGTGCTCGACCGACCCGGCCGCGCGCTTGGCCGCGATGACGTGCTGCCGGCGTTGCGCGCAGCGCTCGACAATGTCGGTGCGCCGACGGATGCAGATATTGAGCTCCCTGGTTTCGCCCCGCCCTTGATCTCGGCTGCTGGACGCGCTGAGATCACCATCGAGCAGCTTGAATTTGACGGCACCAACGGCCGCTTCGGTGCAACAATTGCCATCAGCGGGCCGGGCATCAGCAACCAGAAAATCAGGGTCAGCGGTTCGGTCACGGAAATGGTTGAAATTCCGGTCCTGGCCCACCGATTGCAGCCTGGCAGCATCGTGCGCGCCGATGATCTTAAGCCAAGCCGGCTCCGCGCGTCCCTTCTGGCCACCGAGGTGGTACGCAGTCCGGAACAGGCCATTGGGCTTGCGGTACGGCGCACGGTGGGCCGCGGCCAGCCGATTGCTCTGGCCGATCTCGGCAAACCCCTTATCGTTGCAAAAAACACCCGGGTTTCGGTCCAGCTGCAAAGCGGTGCTCTGGTAATCTCGGCAATCGGACAGGCCATGGAATCGGGCGCACTGGGCGATCGCATCACCGTGCTCAACCCAAATTCACGCGCCATCATCGAAGCCGAGGTGGTTGGCGCGGGCAGGGTTCGCGTGCTCGCCGACAGCGCCCCGATCGTCCAGGCAGGCGCTACCAGGGTCAGCAACGCCGCGCTCGGCGCCAGCATGGTGCTCCGATGACGGCGCGGTTCGCCCTCGGGCTGGTTGCGGTTTGCCTCGCCGGCTGCGGCAATCTTACCCGGTTGTCCGAAGTTGGCCGCCCACCGGCGATGACCCCGATTTCAGACCCCACCAGGGACGCAAATTATCGCCCCCTGACGATGCCAATGCCGGCCCTACAGATCGCATCCCCCGATGCCGGCACGCTGTGGCGCAGCGGCAGCCGGGCCTTCTTCAAGGATCAACGCGCGTCTGGCGTCGGTGATATCCTGACGGTGTTTGTCAACATCACCGATACGGCGAATATGAAGAACGGCACCACCGCCACCCGCACCAGTGCGGAGGGCATGGGATTGCCCCATATGCTTGGGCTGGAAAAGGCCGTGCCGCATATCTTCGGCACCTCGGCTTCGAGTTTGATCAGCGCCAGCAGCAACAATTCCAATGTCGGCTCCTCCGAACTTAAACGTAATGAAACAGTCACCCTCAAGCTTGCCGGCGTCATCACCCAGGTTCTGCCCAACGGAAATCTGGTGGTGTCGGCCAAACAGGAGGTGCGGGTAAATTCGGAGCTTCGCGAACTCGCGGTCAGTGGGGTCATCCGTCCGCAGGACATTGCCAGCGATAACACCGTCCAGCATGACCGCATGGCCGAGGCGCGGATCGCCTATGGCGGTCGCGGGCAGATGACTGACGTGCAAACCCCACGCTGGGGTCAGCAGGTTCTCGACCTGGTGTTGCCGTTCTAATGGGGGATGGTCGTTGCGCATATATAGCAACAACGGTAAGATTCCTGTATTAGTTGAACTGAGTAGGCCCATTTGTGGAATCGCTATCAGTCGCGGACTTCCTTGCCACTGACCCGCAGGCGCTGGTGGAGCGGCTCGCCTTTGCTGATCAGCAACGCTTTTCGCGCAATCAGGGACAGCAGCTTCTGGCCTGGGCAGAAACAGTTCGCATCCTGAACACGGCGCTGCGTGCATGGGCGGTCGCGGCGGATTGGCACCTGGTGCTCGAGTATGACATGCGACGCTTGGGCCGACGGCTCGACGCGGTGCTGATTACCCCGCTTGCGGTCATTGTGCTGGAGTTCAAAACCGGCTTCTCACCTGCCGATGCCCAAGCAAGGCGCCAGGCGGATGACTATGCCCTGGACTTGGAGATATTTCATTCTGCCAGCCTCCATCATCCGATCTTTTCCATCGTCGTGGCTGCAAGTGCCGTCCCCGGTTCGATTGCCTGGCCGTTCATGTTCCCCGGCTTCGTCGATGCCAGCCTAACCGCCTCATCCACCAGCCTGGGCGGGCTTCTGCGCGAAATCTGGACCCGGTTGCCACCACGCGCCCGCCCGATCGACGTCACCGCTTGGGCCCGCGCACCCTATCGCCCGGTGCCGGGAATTGTCGATGCCGCATGCACCCTTTACGCCCAACATGGCGTCGCCGATATCAGCACCGCCCGGGCCGAGGCGCACAATCTTACCACAACCAAAGACGCGATCCTGGCCGCCATCGGCGACGCCAGGCAAAACCTGCACCATGTTATTCTGTTCGTGACCGGCATTCCTGGCGCTGGCAAAACCCTGTGCGGATTAAATGCCGTCTTCGGGGCGGGGCGTGACTTGGCCGCCACTTTCCTGACCGGCAACCCAACCCTGGTGCATGTGCTGCGGGAAGCACTTGCCCGCGATGCCGGTGGCGGCAATCGGGACCGTTTGCGCGCCGCCCACCTCAAAACCAAGGCATCGGTGCAGAAACTGCCAGATTTCCGCGACGAGTATGTGCGCAACGGTGATACCCCGTCTGAGCACGTCATTGTCATCGATGAAGCACAGCGTGCCTGGGACGAAAAGCAGGCCGTGCGGGCGACCGCCACCCGTGCTGTCCCCCTCACGCAATCCGAACCGGCGCATTTGCTTGATATCATGGCACGGCATGCGGATTGGGCGGCCATCATTTGCCTGATCGGTGGCGGGCAGGAAATTCACGATGGCGAGGGCGGCCTTGCCGAGTGGGGTGCGGCGTTGCTGGCGCGACCGGGCTGGAAGGTTGTGGCGGCACCGGAAACATTGCAGGCAAGATCCCCCCGGCAGAGACTGCCGATGATAATGGGGATGGATGTGCAGGATAGTCTGCATTTGTCCGTGCCAATGCGATCACTCCGCAATGCGGCCGCGGCCAGTTGGGTGGAAGCTGTCCTCGCCGGCGAAATCAACGCCGCCAAAGCAATCGCCGAAGCTGGCCCGACCTTGCCTTATGTGCTGTGCCGCGACCTTGAAATTATGCGCCAGCATTTGCGCGCCAGTTGTCGCGGCGAACGCCGCAGCGGTTTGATCGGCAGTTCATCGGGTAAACGCCGACGCGCCGATGGCCTCGGGTCTGAACTGGATCACCTCGACAAAGACGCTGTTGCGCATTGGTTTCTCAATCGTTGGCCGGAAGACGTCCGCGCGTCCGAAGCCCTTGAAACAGTCGCAACCGAATTTGCCTGTCAGGGGTTGGAGCTCGATTATGTCGGGCTATGTTGGGGCGGAGATATGGTGTGGCTGCCGGAGCAACGCGCCTGGTTAAGCCGCAAGTTTAAAGGCACGGACTGGCAGTTAAACCGACATCCGGATGCGATTGCCCATCGGACCAATACTTATCGTGTATTGCTGACCCGGGCGCGCTACCAGACCGTCATATGGGTCCCGAGGGGGGAGCATGCCGACCGCACCCGTGATCCGGTTCAGTTGGACTGCATTGCTGGGCTGTTGCAGGCGTGCGGCGTTACGCTGCTGCAAACTGAGACAAAATCTGAACCCGAGACGCACCACCCAATGTTGCTATAGGCGTCCGGTCAGACTTCAACCCCACCCCGCCACGCGGCCCCCGAAGGATCACCGACGGCGCCAAGCACGGTGTCGAAACACATTGTCTGCCGGGTCGGCCGAAGATAGGGCGGCCACAACAGCCCCGGACTATGCGGGTCACCGCCTTCGGCGAACTCGCACCAGGCGTTGCGAATGGCGGTGGATAGAGCCGCCATTTCCACCTGGTTCCCACCTGCCAGCATCGCGGCATCCGCCCAGGCCGCGAAATTGCCGAACACAAACGGCAGTTCGATACAGTGGCAGGCCTTGAACTTGCTGCCAGCAGGTGACCAGCGAAATTCATACACCCAGGCTTCCGCCCCAGCCTCGGCCACCGCATCGGCGAATGCCAGGGACGGAAACAGAAACAGATGATCGGTTGTCAGATCGCCTAAAAGCTCATGCTCGGTCGCGCCCAGCCGCCGACGCCGATAAAGTGCCACCGCATCGGCCGATCCGGTCAATTCGGCAAAAACCGCCGCCATTGCCTCCGGGTCGGGCGGGTTCATCGCCGGGTCGGCTGCAAAGAAGGCGTGCATTTCTTCGCGCGACGTCCCGATAATCATCGCAACATCCCGCGACGCAGCCTCGGACGCAGCTGCACGCAGAAATGCCGTCGGTTCAGCAAGATTATCGAACACTGGCAGGAATGGCGGCCTGATGTCGGCAAACCGGGCATTTTCGCGGGCAATCTGCGTTTGGGCCGCAATGATGCGGGCGGTCGGAATGGTGACCAGGTCTGCCGGCGTGGCACCAAGTGCCCTGCACAGTGCATCCGCGCTGGCCCGCCCTTGCTCCCGGCTTTGCGGCGCCCAACCCGCCGGCGCGCTTTGCAAAATAGCGCGCTCGAACAGGCCACGGGTTTCCCACATGGTCAACAGGCACATGACCGCGTGGGCACCAGCGGACTGGCCAACGAGCGTCACCCGCGCCGGATCGCCACCGAAGGCGTCGATGTTGTCGCGCACCCAGCGCAACGCCGCGACCATATCCAGCAGGCCCATATTACCCGCCGCCACTCCGGGCAAATGCAGAAACCCGAACGCACCAAGGCGGTAGTTCACCCCGACAACAACAATATCACCGTCGCCAGCCAGAACCGACCCGTCATACCAATCCAGCGAACCAGCACCTGACAAATACGCCCCGCCGTGGAGGAACACGATCACCGCACGCTTGGCATCATCGGTGCCGGGCGTGGCGATCGTCAGTGTCAGACAATCCTCGTCCTGTGGTCGGACAAATTCCCCCATCGCGGCCCGCAATCGGGAGGCCGGTTGCGGAGCGATCGGTCCATGTTGGGTTGCATCGCATGCACCTGACCAGCGCTCAATCGGCTTGGGCGCGGCGAAGCGGCTGGCAGTGGCATAGGGAACACCCCGAAAGACCGCGACACTTGGCTTGCCGGTCAAATCACCCAGCGCGATGCGGACCGTGCTCATGCCGGGGCCATCCCAGTCAATCCGGCCGGATCGTCGGCGACTGCGCACACCGCCCCAAATCGCCGCGTGGACCGTGTCATGCGATGATAGTTTGGCGGCCAAACCAGCACCGGTCGGGCGCTACGATCAATGGCCGGGGTCGACATCTCTGCATCCATCGGCCGGGTGAACCCACCCATTGCCGCCGCAAGGCGCGATGGCGCTTGCGGCGCGATCGGGCCATGGGTCGTCGCATCGCGTAAACCTAACCAGGTGGCGGGCGGTTGTGGGGCTACAAAACGGCGTTCTTCCAGCGGCGCCGCCGCGTATGGCACGCCACCATCCAGCCAACCACGAAGATCGCCACCTGCCGTTTGAGCAAAATCTGGCATTCAGTCCATCCCTACAGCCCGAGGCTACGATGCACGATGTCTCCGGCTGTTTCCAACTCGGCACTGTTTCCGGCCCAAACCATCCGGCCTTTTTCCACAATATGATGCCGATCAGCAAGTTTTTTTAATGCGACGATGTTTTTGTCGATAATCAAAATGGATTGGCCGGCCGCTTTCAGCCCTGCCAAGCAGCGCCAGATTTCATCGCGCATCAGCGGGGCAAGCCCCTCGGTCGCTTCATCAAGGATCAGAAGCTGCGGATTGGTCATCAATGCACGTCCGATCGCCAGCATTTGCTGTTCACCACCCGACAACGTTCCACCGCGTTGCCCGGCGCGTTCGGCCAAACGCGGGAACAACCCATAGACCCGGGGCAGGGTCCAGGGGATTACTGCCCCAAGCCGGTTGGCAGCTGTGGCGATCAGGTTCTCCCGCACCGTCAGGGTTGGAAAGATCAACCGCCCCTCTGGCACCAGGCCGATCCCGCGCCGGGCAATTGCATCCGATGTCAGCCCGTCGATGCGCTGCCCTGCAAAATAAATCTCACCGCCCCGAGGCGCCAGCATGCCCATGATCGCCCGGACCGTGGTTGTCTTGCCCATGCCGTTGCGGCCCAGCAAGGTCGCAACCTCCCCCGCACCAATGCTGAGCGAAATATCGGTCAACACGGCGCTCATCCCATACCCCGCCTTCAGGCCGCGCACCGCCAGCATCAGCCGGCCTCCCCGAGATAGGCTTCCCTCACTGCCGGGTCCGACTGCATGTCGGCGAAGCTGCCTTCTGCGATCACCCGGCCCGAAACCATCACGCTGACCCGATCGGCCAACGCTGCAACCGCGTCCATGTCATGTTCCACCAATAAAATCGTCACCCGGCCTTTGAGTGCTGCGAGCAGTGCCGTCATTTCTTGTGATTCCGATTGCCCGAGCCCGGCCATCGGCTCATCAAGCAGCAGCATCCGTGCCCCGGTCATCAGCGCCATCGCCAGTTCCAACTGGCGCTGTTCGCCATGGGCAAGGTCGGCCGCCAGTATTGCGGCCCGAGGTCCAAGTCCAACCCGATCAAGCATGGCCCGCGCAGGATCGGTCAAGCGTCGATCATCGCGTGCGTCGCGCCAAAAGCAGAATGAATGCCCGGCCCGGATCTGCGCCACGACGGCAACGTTTTCCAGCGCGGTAAACTGCGGCAGCACCGAGGTGATCTGGAAGGATCGGGTTAGCCCGCGTTTCACCCGCGCCGGGATCGCAACTTGGGTAATATCGCTCCCACCAAAGGTGATGTTGCCGGCATCCGCTGCGATCTCGCCCGATAGCAGGCCTATCGCGGTGGATTTGCCAGCACCGTTTGGGCCAATCAACGCGTGCAGGCTGCCTGGCATGACCGCGAGGGCAAAATCGTTGCAGGCGAGCAGCCCGCCATAGCGCTTGCTAAGCCCGCTGGCACGCAGCAATGCCGTCACCACCGTCCCGCCAGCGCACCCCAGATGCCGCGCCGGGTCAGCAGGATCACCGCCACTAGCACCGGGCCCATCACGATCATCCAGTGTTCGGTCCATTGCGTGAGCCAGGACTGGAGCAGCACCATCGCCGCCGCCCCGAAAACCGGGCCAACCAATGTCCCACCCCCGCCCAGCACCACCATCACCATGAAGTCCCCCGAAATTGTCCAATGCAACATGTCGGGGCTGACAAACCGCAACAGATTGGCCTGCAACGCGCCGGCAAGCCCCGCGATTGCGCCGGCCAGGGTAAAGACCGCGAGTTTGTAGCGGCCGCCATCGAGTCCAATTGCCGCCATCCGCCGTTCGTTCTGCTTGATCCCGAGCAGCACAATGCCAAAGCGCGACCGCACCAGGCGATGGCACGCGGCCAGTACAACCGCCAGCACTGCGAGGCAAACATAGTAGAACGCAACATCATCGCGTGGATTGGTCCACGGTATTCCGTTACGGCGGCGGAATCCCAGCCCGTCATCGCCACCATAGGTCTTGATCGAAACGAACAGGTAAAACAGCATCTGCGCAAA
>JACMOQ010000432.1 GCA_014377905.1 Acetobacteraceae bacterium
GCGCAGGAGTTGAACTCGCCGGCATGTCGGGTCTCGTGAACATTGGGGATCGAGTGAAACTGTCCCCGCAAAGTGGCCCGCCGGGGCTCGCGGAAGTCGTGGGCTTCGATCGATTCGGCTGCAGAGCAATTTCATATCAAGCTTTCGGCGGGTGGGGGCTGGGAAGCTTCGTATTCACCGGACTGCCGACGACCTCTGGGCAGCTAGCCGTTCATCCAACGTGGCTGGGGCGCGTGATAGATTCTTTTGGTCGCCCACTTGACGGGCGAGGGGCACTTGCTTCAGGGGAAGAATACCTGCCAATTTATCGAGAGCCGCCCTCGGCGACAAGCCGCGCCACGCTGGGTGAGCGGATTGACCTAGGTGTCGTAGCATTAAACCTTTTTACGACTTGTCGGCACGGACAGAGGCTGGGAGTGTTCGCAGGCTCGGGCGTGGGGAAGTCCACCCTAGTGAGCATGTTGGCTAACAATGCAGAATTCGATGTTACTATCGTGGCATTGATCGGCGAAAGAGGCAAAGAGGTTAGAGATTTTATAGAAAGCAAACTTACTCAAGTATCTTTGGAAAAAACTATTATTGTAGTTGCTACATCCGACAGCTCACCTTCTATAAAAACATCCGCAACTTTGTCTGCAGTGACTATATCTGAGTATTTTCGCGACAGAGGAAGCAAAGTTTTGCTAATTTTGGATAGCATAACTAGGTATTGCAATTCTTTGAGAGAAATTGCTCTTTCTGTCGGTGAAGCGCCAGTATCCCGAGGATATCCCATAAGTGTCTTTTCTAACCTATCTAAATTACTTGAACGTGTTGGTCCTGGTGTCGGAAGTTGTAGTGACACAGGTTACATAACAGGAATATTTACCGTGTTGGTTGATGGAGACGATTTTAATGAACCAGTTTCTGATACTATTCGCGGCTTACTCGACGGGCATATTATACTCGATCGGAAGATTGCTGAACGAGGTAGATACCCCGCGATTGATATAGTGCGGTCTCTGTCACGGTCGGTCACAGGATGTAATTCTGCTTCCGAAGATTCCCTAACCCGTAAAGCGCGGCAATTCGTTGCACTGCATGAGGAAATGTATGAGTTGATAAAGCTCGGCGTATATCGTCCGGGCACCGACGCGCTGGTAGATCGTGTCATTCAAGTTGCCCCAAAAATTGAGCAAATGTTAACTCAGGGAGAAAAATCAAATACAAATATAGTAGAGCATTTTAAACAGCTTCGTTCTATTATAGAGGAATAATTATAAGGATAACTAAGCTCGACAATCTCACGAATTCCCTCATTCCGCCTGACTCCGGTATACCCCCGATTCGCCGCGTCTCCGTAGACCGTTTCCATCATCGCTGGAGCGTGTCGAAGCATGATTAAGTTGCAGCATTTACAGATATGCGTGGTTTCATTAGCGGCTTACGCGCAGATGCGGCGCCGGCATCGAGCAATATGTGGACGGTGAACGGCCGGTTTTGTGCGACCGTCATGATTAATTTACTCTCCGGCCGCATGGTGTCTGGTTGATGAAGGCGAGAATTTCGGCGCACCGCATAACCAATGCGCTCGTCATTAGGATTCCGCAGTTTGTCAAAACTGGTGCGGTGCTTTGTAACTCGGATTTGGCCAGGTCGGATTGGCTCGACTGTAGTGGAAGCTTTTGCGACCTGGTTTGCAGACATTTGCCGCTTGGTATTATCAGGCCAGCCGCCCACTTTGCTTTCCCCAACCACCAAGGCATGATGTGCGATTACCGACGGGAACCCACCATGGTCACGCAGCAAACCTACCGCGAAGCGATGGCACGCCTGGGCGCCGCCGTGAATGTCATCACCACTGACGGCCCAGGTGGCAAGCGTGGCTTTACTGCGTCTGCCGTGTGCAGCGTAACCGACACCCCGCCGACCTTGCTTGTTTGCCTCAATCGCAATTCGGATTCAAATGAGGCTTTGAAGATCAACCGCGTCGCCTGCATCAACGTCCTGCAAGCCGCGCAGGAATACCTCTCCCCGATATTCGCTGGCATGACCGAGGGCGACTACGCCGCACGTTTCAGCCGCGCCGAGTGGAGCACATTGGAAACCGGCTGTGCGGTGCTCGAAGGCGCGCTGGTGTCGCTTGATTGCAAGGTCAGCGAGGTTAGCGAAGTTGGCACCCACAGTATCTTCATCTGTGAAGTCCAAGCTTTGAAAGTCGCTTCCACCGGCCAGGGCCTAGTCTATTTCGGTCGCCGTTACCACTCGCTCGACCACGCTTAAGGACACACGATGAACGCGCTTGTTTACTCCGACGCTTCGATCCGCGCGATTCTCCAACGGGTTAAAACTATCGCCATGGTTGGCGCGTCGTCGAACTGGAATCGGCCAAGTTACTTCGTGCTGAAGTATTTACAGGGCAAGGGCTATCGGGTGATCCCAGTCAACCCCGGCACTGCGGGCCAGGCCCTGCTCGGCGAGAAAATTTATGCCAGCCTCAAGGACATCCCCGACAGGATCGACATGGTCGATGTCTTCCGGACGTCGGACGCGCTGCCCGGCATCATGCAGGACGCGATTGCTATCGGCGCCGGCGTGGTCTGGGCGCAACTTGGCGTCCGCAACGACGAAGCTGCCGCCATCGGCCAGGCTGCCGGTATCGAAGTCATCATGGATCGCTGCCCGAAGATCGAGTTCAGCCGTCTCGGCGGCGAATTGTCTTGGTCGGGGGTCAATTCTGGCATCATCCGCAACCGCCCGCCGGAACCCCCGCTCGCCCGCATCCCGCGCGCCCGGAAGCAGGCCGCGAACCAGACGTATGGCTTCGAAACCCTGGCCATTCACGCTGGTGCGGCGCCCGATCCCACCACCGGCGCCCGCGCCACGCCGATTTTCCAGACCACGGCTTACGTCTTCCAGGATGTTGACCACGCAGCGTCCTTGTTCAACCTGCATGATTTCGGCCACATCTACACCCGTCTCAGCAACCCTACCGTCGCTGTGCTTGAAGAGCGTGTCGCAACGCTGGAAGGCGGCCGGGCGGCGGTTGCCTGCGCCTCGGGCCATGCGGCGCAGTTTCTGACCTTCTTCACCTTGCTCAGCCCCGGCGACGAATTTATCGCATCGCGCAATCTGTACGGTGGCTCGCTCACCCAGTTTTCGCTGTCGTTCAAGAAGCTCGGCTGGACCTGTCATTTCGTCGACCCGACTGATCCGGAGAATTTCCGCCGTGCGCTGACACCAAACTGCAAGGGAATTTTCGTTGAAAGTCTGGCCAATCCCGGCGGCATTGTCGTCGATCTGCAAGCCATTGCAGATGTCGCCCACGCCGCCGGCCTGCCGCTGATCGTCGATAACACCTTGGCCAGCCCCTATCTGTGCCGTCCGATCGAGCACGGTGCCGATATCGTGGTCCATTCGATGACCAAGTTCCTTGGCGGCCATGGCAATTCGCTCGGCGGCGTGGTGGTCGAGTCCGGCAAGTTCGACTGGTCCCAGGGCGGGCGCTTTCCCAGCATGACCGAGCCCGAGGATGCCTATCACGGCCTTAAATTTTACGAGAATTTCGGCGATTTCGCCTTCACCACCAAGGCCCGTGCCGTGGCGCTGCGCGATTTCGGCCCGACGCTCGCCCCGATGAACGCATTTCTGATCATCACTGGCATCGAAACCTTGCCGCTGCGAATGGAACGCCATGTCGCCAATGCCCAGAAAGTTGCGGAATTTCTCGCCGGCGACCCGCGCGTCGCCTGGGTATCCTACGCTGGCCTGCCGGGTAGCTCATACTATAAGCTCGCACAGAAATACCTCCCCCGCGGGGCCGGCGCGGTCTTCACTTTCGGCGTCAAAGGCGGTTACGAGGCCGGGATCAAGGTCGTCGAGTCGGTTCGTCTGTTCTCCCACCTCGCCAATGTCGGCGACACGCGCAGCCTCATCTTGCATCCGGCATCGACAACCCATCGACAACTGAGCGATGAGCAGCGCATCGCCGCCGGCGCCGGGCCGGACGTGATCCGGCTGTCGATCGGGCTTGAATCCGCCGCTGACATCATCCGCGACCTCGACGAAGCCCTGGCGGAAGCCTGTCCACCAATTTGAAACTGGCGCTGGCCTATCCTGCACATCTGGCTTTCCGCTCAACGACGAAATGTCGTATGTAACAATGCCCGGTAGAATATCGGTGGGAGACTAATATGTGCGGGCTCGCGGGGCTGTTGCATTCGTCGAGCGATGGCGAGGTCGATACGCGTGTGCTGCGCGCGATGACCAACGCACTTGCCCATCGCGGCCCGGATGGCGATGGCTTCCACACCGAACCCGGCCTCGGCCTTGGCCATCGCCGCCTCGCCATCATTGACCCGACCGGCGGTGAGCAGCCAATGTTCAACGAAGACGGCTCGGTCGTCATCGTGTTCAACGGCATGATCTATAATTACCGCGAATTGATGGTGGAATTACAGGCACTCGGGCATGTCTTCCGTACCAAATGCGACACCGAAACCATCATCCACGCCTGGGAGGAATGGGGTACCGATTGCCTCGCTCGCTTGCATGGTTTCTTCGCGTTCGCACTGTGGGACCGCAACCGCCAGTCGCTGTTCCTCGCTCGCGACCGGCTCGGCAAGAAGCCACTGCACTATGCGTTCACGAAAAATGGTGACTTCGCGTTTGCCTCCGAAATCGGCGCCCTCGCCGCCGTACCGGGCATTGATCGTCGCATGGTGCCGGAAGCGATCGAGGATTTTTTCACTTACGGATACATCCCCGATCCGCTGACGATCTATACCGGCATCCTAAAGCTCCCGGCGGCGCATTGCTTGTTACTGCAACGCGGCATGCCCATCACCAAGCCACGTTGCTACTGGCGGCCGCGCACCGACGGCTTGGCGATTGACGAAGCTGACGCAGGCGCCGCCCTCGTCGATCGCCTTCGCGACAGCGTTCGCCAGCGCCTGATCGCCGCTGTTCCGGTCGGGGCGTTCCTGTCGGGCGGCGTTGATTCGAGCGCCGTCGTCGCCTTGGCCGCCCAACAACGCATCCTGCCGCTCGACACCTTCACTATCGGCTTCGGCAGCGATCAGGACGAGCGCCCTTACGCCAAATTGGTCGCCGCGCGCTACGGCACAATCCAGCACAGCGAGGCTGCGACGATGGACATCACCGATGGCGCCCGCGACCAGGGCCGGGTGTTTGGCGAACCGTTCGGCGATACCTCATCAGTGCCGACAAACCGCGTCTGTGCGCTCGCCCGCCGGCACGCGAAAGTGGCGATA
>JACMOQ010000433.1 GCA_014377905.1 Acetobacteraceae bacterium
ACTCGTCGTCGAAACGCTCGACGCGTGCGAAAGCCTGTCGCGCGATTTCGAGTTCACCATCGAGATACTGTCGGATAGCGCCAGCCTTGCGCTCAAGGACATCCAGGGCAAACTGCTCAGCGTGGAGCTGGTGCAAAAGGGCGGCACGCTGCGTTATTTTTCCGGGTATTGCTTCAGCTTCCGCCTCAAAAAAGTGGAAAACATCGCGTTCTACGAAGCCAAACTTGGCCCGTGGCTCAACTACTTGTCCTTGCGCCGGAATAGCTATTTATTCCACAACGCCAGCGTGCACCAGCAAACCGAGCGCATTTTCAAAGATTACGGCGCGCATGCCGTGTGGGATTGCGTTCTGTACGGCAAACATGATGAGATGAAGAACGCCTGCCAGTTCGACGAAACGGACAGCAATTACCTTCACCGGCGCTGGGAAGCGGCAGGGATTTATTATCATTACGAGCATGACGACAAGGGCCACAAGCTTGTCCTGAGGGACGATTCGGTGCGCGCCGCGCCGATCGACGGCGATCCCGCCATCCGCTTTCACCAGCATGGCGGCGCGCAGGAGGAAGACGCGATCAGCGAATGGTCGCCGGTACGCCGAATCGTGCCATCGAGCGCCACCTTGAGAATCTTCGACTTCAAGGATCCGAGGCCGCGCGACATGACCAGGCCCACATTGAACCGGCAGGGCAATGTCCTCAATATCGACTCGTACGAATACGCTGGCGTCCATCGCTTCAAAGACTATCGCGACTTTGAACGGCTGGGAGACCTGCGGACGGAAGAGATGGAGGCGACCGGCAAGCACATCGATGCGGCGGGCAACAACAGTCGCGTCATGCCGGGGCGTTGGTTCAGGCTCGTCGACCGCTTCGGAGATTACCCGTTCGCCAAGGACGAGGCTGCCGGCAAAAATGCGTTTTTGATTCTCGAAGTGCGTCACAGTGCGACCAACAATTACTTGCACAAGCCTGGTGAAGAGCCGCATTACACCAACCATTTTACGTGCATGCGCAAGGCAATCCCGTGGCGGCCCGGGCGCGGTTTCAACAGCATTGACACCAAGATTGTTGCGCCCCAAACCGCCATCGTGGTTGGCCCCGAGGGGCAAACCGGCATTCATACCGACGAATATGGACGAGTCCGGGTCAGGTTTCATTGGGATCGGCGGGCCGAAGAAAACCGGCTTGGGTCCGCCTTGGTCCGGGTGTCCAGTTCGTGGGCCGGCGACCAGCTTGGCGCCGCTGCCATTCCCCGCATCGGCGCGGAAGTGATTGTTCAGTGGCTGGACGGTAATCCGGATCGGCCGATCATTACGGGCAGCGTATTCAACGCCTGGCATTTGCCGCCCTGGAGGTTGGCGACCCAGCAGGCCTTGTCCGGACTACGCAGCCGGGAGCTGACCCCAGGCGGCGGCAACACCGCCGCCGGACGCAGCAATCACCTGATTCTCGATGATTCCTACCAGCGGATTCAGGCGCAGCTGAAAAGCGATCACCAGCAAAGTCAGCTTAGTCTTGGCTACATCACGCGCATCGGGGACAATTCAGGTCGCCAGCATGCCGGTGGGGAAGGCTGGGAAATTGCCACCAACGCCTGGGGCGTGGCACGCGCGGATAGGGGAATGTTGCTCACCACTGAGGCAAGTACCAGCGCAACGCCGAAAGCCAAGGACATGGGCGCAGCCGTACAGCGGCTCACCTCGGCGCAGGACCAGCATGCGGCCCTGGCCGCGATGGCGCACAGCGCCAAAGCCCAGGAAGCCGGACAGCAGGCTGCGATCGCCGACGCGCTCGAGCGGCAAAACGGGGCAATTCGTGGAGAATCGGGAGATTTTCCCGAGTTATCGGAGCCGCAGATTGTATTGTCCAGCCCGGCAGGAATCGCCCTCAGCGCGGCCAGTGCCGTCCACGTGGCGAGCGCCTCCACGGTCGCCCTGACAGGCGGGAAAAGCGTTTCCATTGCCACTGGCGATCTGTTCGCCAGTGTCGCCAATACGCTGCGATTATTCGCGCACAAGGCTGGAATGAAATTAATTGCCGCATCGGGAAAGATGGAGATCCAGGCCCAGCGCGATGAACTGGAAGTGTTGGCCAACAAAGTGCTCACGTTGATCAGCGAGACGGACTGGGTCGATATCAAAGGCAAGAAGGGGGTCCGCCTGCATGGCGCCAATTGCATGATCGAAGTGGGCGAGCAGGTGCAGGTATTCACCTCCTCGCCGACTCTGTTTCATGGCAATTTGCAGACGCTGGCGCCGAAATCGGTTTCCCAGCACTTCAATCAACGGCCGACCAGCCGTTTTGACCAGGAAGTCAGGTTCCTGGACCCCGACAACCAGCCGGCAAAAGACATCGCCCATGAAATCCTGCGCGACGATGGCAATGTCATCGACGGCAAGACGGCGGCGAGCGGGACCACCGGCGTACAAAAGAGCACGGGGATGGACAGCTATACGATCCGCTACAAAGGTGAACTCCCATGAGCAACGCGAAAAATCTCAACGAGCACGGCAACCATGAGGGTGAATTTACGCTCGGCGTCGGCGGCTGGGCCGAGTACACGGTACACATGACGGAAACGACCGATACGATCCGCCACGATGTTGTCGTACCGCCTGATAAAGTCATTCCCGTCATCTTCCTGCCGGGTGTGATGGGTAGTAATCTTCGCATGAGCAAGGCGCGGCAGGCACGCCTGGAACGAAACGATAACCGGGCGTGGCGGCCGGACGATATCGGTAAAACGGATGTCGTTCGCGGAGAAGGGTTTGGCGGCTGGTTCAAAAACGCATCGCCGGCCCAGCGCCAGCTCGATTTCGATCCGAACGAAACCGAGGTCGAGTATTACCACTACACGGAAAGCAAAGGGCGTTTCGATCCGCAAGGGGCGGAAACGATTGCTTCCGACGCGCGCCACCAGAACGTTCCCGATGGCCTGGCCCCGATTCCGCCGCTCATGGGCCACGTGTTCAGTTTCGCCGCTGATCCGCAAGCCGACGCGCTCAACAAGCAGCGAAAATTCGCCACCGTCGCCCAAGTGGCGCGCTGGCGCGGATGGAGCGAAGTGTTGTTTGCGGGCGCCTATGGCGCGATGTTGAAAACCACCGAAAGGTATTTGAACAATATCGTTAGAAAAGGCGTGATCGGGCCCTTGTGGAAAGCCCGCCCGCATGACGCCTTGCCGGGCGCGGCACGTGACGGGGGAGAACTGACCGACCTCCTGTTGCAAGACCCGCAAAAATTCGGTGCTTTGTTCGCCGCGCCGCTCTCGGCCAGCGATCTGAAGCAGGTCGCGCCTTGCTGGTACCCGGTGCATGCGATGGGCTACAATTTTATCAAGAGCAACGGCAAATCCGCCGTCGCCATCGCCGACCGGATCCGCGGCCTGGTCAAGGGCTATCAAAAACGCGGCCTCAAGTGCGATGAAGTGATCATCGTCACGCACAGCATGGGCGGCTTGCTGGCGCGCGCGCTGATTCACCCGCAATACGGCAATCTGCTCAACGATAAAGACGTCAAGGTGCTCGGCATGTACCACAACGTGATGCCGACCATGGGCGCCGCCAGTGCCTACAAGCGCATGCGTTTCGGCTTCCGTGAAAACGACAATCTCACCTTGCCTGGCTATGTCGACGGGCTTACAGCGCAGGTGCTCGGTGTCGATGGCCCGAACGCGACGGCGATACTAGCGAATGCGCCGGCGCCGCTGGAGATGATGCCGGGCCGTGCGTATGGAAGGGAATGGCTGAAGGTGACCGACTCCTGGGGAAAGGTATTGTGGAGTTGGCCTCGCGGTACTGACACGGCGCTGGACAGTATTTATTTGCAGCCGCCGAATGCCTGGTGGCGATTGATCAATCCGGACTGGGTTAATCCGGGCGATGTTTCCGAAGAAAAAGGAGGTGGATTGAAAAATGTTAGACAGCGCCTAAAAATGGCGAGCGAGTTCTTACAGTCGATCGAATCAACCTTTCATCCCATAACCTACGCAAGTTACTGCGCTTCGCCCGATCAGGCGAGTTACGGTGAAATTGTTTTTAAAGCGACCTTGACGGGAGGGAGTGAGGTTGACCGCAATGGAAAGTTTATACCCTGGGCGTCGCCGGAAACGTGGGAATTGTTGTCGGATGATGGCAAAGGCAAGCTTACGGCGAAGGCCGGTGCGCGCGTCATGACCTTGCAATTGCAGCCCGCCGCCGAAGCCGGTGATCAAACAGTCCCTTCCCGTCGTTCTGCTTCCCTTATCAAGGG
>JACMOQ010000434.1 GCA_014377905.1 Acetobacteraceae bacterium
CATCGCCTGCGCTTCCGGCGTCGCCGGGGCGTGCATCGACACGAAGTCCGATGTCGAAAGCACTTCGTCCACCGTGCAGGGCAGCACGCCGTGTTCGACCATCACCAGTTCCTCGATAAACGGGTCATAGGCCTTGATGGTCAGGCCAAACGGCTTGGCGCGCTTGGCAACCGCGCGGGCGACATGCCCAAACGCAATCAGGCCAAGGGTCTGGCCCATCAGCCGCGGGATGGCGAGCAATGGCGTGCGCCCTTCGCGCCAACGCCCTTCGCGGACCAGTTTGTCCTGGCCGATCACATCGCGGAAGCACCCCAGCAGCATCATCATCGCGTGGTCGGCAACTTCCTCGATGAAGGTATCCGGGCAGTTGGTGACCGGAATGCCGCGCGCAGTGGCGGCAGCGACATCAACGCTATCGACGCCAACGCTGCCCAAAGTAATGGTCTTGCAGCGCGTCAGGCTGTCGATGATCTTCTTGCTGATCGGAATGCCCTTGGCATAAATCGCGTCAGCGTCGCGTGCGACTTCAATGAAGCCGTCTTCGTTGTTGGGGCCTTCGACGATTTCATAGTCGAGCCCGGCGAGCGCCTCGATCTCGTAGTCGTAGTCCACTGCCGCGGTGGTGAAGCTGGCGCCGGATGGCGTCGCGATTTTGAATTTGGCCATTTTGTTTTCCTCTAGAATATTCAGACAAGTAAGCAGTTCTTTTTGTGAACAAAAAGAACCAAAAAAACTTTTTATGACTCTGTTGCCTTGCGCACTCCTCATTAACTCGCCAACGGCAACAAAGTGAGGAAGTTTTTTGCTTCTTTTTGTTTACAAAAAGAAGAATCCTTTCTTCACCCTTTCGGCGGCCTCGCCCTGACCGCTTTCTCGTTCACATCAATCCCCCATCCAGGCCCGGTCGGCATCACCAGCTCGCCATTCTCAATCACCGGCACTGTGGTGAAGAACTCATCCCGCCACGACACGCTGTCGATGTCGATTTCCATCACCCGGAAATTCGGCACCACCGCGCACATCGTCGCCGAGATAATGCTGCACAAATGGCCATAGAAATTATGCGGCGCGACATTCATTTCATAAACATCGGCCATCGAGGCGATTTTCAGCGACTCGCCCAACCCGTTCCACACCACATCGATGATCGGCACATCCATCGCGTAAGCTTCGAAGAACGGCTTGAAGTCGCGCCGACCGAGGAGAGTTTCACACGATGCGATCGGGCAGGGTGCGATGGCGCGGATCGATGCCAGCGACTGCGCATCATGCTGGTCGATTTCTAGCCAAGTGAGGTTGTAGGGCGCCACAGTGTCGGCGATGCGGCGGAAACCTTCGGTCTTGAAATGGAAATTTGTGTCCAGCATGATCCCGATATCGGTGCCCGCCCCGGCCCGCACGGCCGCCAGCGTGTCGGCGGTATATCGCAGCGCCTCGGGTGACCAGTTCAATTCCGGCCAACCCGGATTGCGTCCGAAACCGGCGCCGAAGCCCGACAGCTTTTCGCCATCCCACGCCATGATGTTCGTTTTCATCGCCTTGTAGCCGAGCTTGCGGATTTCCTCGGCATGGCGCGCGACGTCATCGTAATTGCGCAACGGCCCCGCCCCGACTAACTCCGCACTGCGCAGCCGGTAGGTGCCCATATGCGACCAGTAAACCGGGATGCGGGTGCGGATCGGCCCACCCATCATCGCGTAGACCGGGATGCCAAGGTCTTTCGCTTTGATATCCAGAATGGCGTTCTCGATCGCGGCGATCGCCTGCTGATTAATGCCACCCCGCGACTGGCGTGTCAGCACATGCAGATGCGCGACGATTAATTCCGTCGGGCGCGGGTCTTTCCCGATCAGCGTGGCGCCGAGCCCGGCGATCACGTCCGCAAGTCCGGTGCTGCCGAATGATTCGGAAAATTCCGACCAGCCGATCACCCCTGAGGAGGTCGAAATCTTCAAAAAAGAAAACATCCGCCAGCCGGCATCGGCGCGCAGGGTTTCTATTGCGGTGATTTTCATGTTTCCTCCCGGGTAGCACGCAAGCTCACCACGGGAACGGCTTCGCGGCAAGGGAGGATGATATGGCACAGCTTCAAGGCAAGACGGCTTGGGTCACCGGGGCAGGGACTGGCATAGGTGAAGCTGCGGCGATTGCGTTGGCCGCCGAGGGCGCCGAAGTGGTGCTGACCGGGCGTCGCCGCGCGCCGCTTGAAAGCGTGGCGGCACGGATTGTGGCAGCCGGCGGGCGCGCCCATGTCATGCCCGCCGATCTGATGGTGCCGGCCCAGGTGCAGGGTGTGGCTGATTACATCAAGGCCAATTTCGCCAAGCTCGATATTGTAATCGCCAATGCCGGTTTGAACCTTGGTGAGCGCGAATGGGG
>JACMOQ010000435.1 GCA_014377905.1 Acetobacteraceae bacterium
AATGATATGATGCTCGCGCTCTCCGCACTGGTCGGCCTGCAATCGCGTGGCATGAAAATCATCGTTGGAAACGATGGACCACTCGCGCCGTTCCTGGCCGACGGCGCGCGCCTGTTCCGCCAGCGCCAGGGCCAGTTGAACCTGTCCTGCGCTAACTGCCACGATGACCGCGCCGGCCAGCGCCTCGGCGGGAGCATCATCCCAGAAGGCCACGCTAATGGCTATCCGCAATACCGGCTCGAGTGGCAGGGTCTGGGATCGTTCAATCGGCGCCTGCGCAGTTGCCTGATCGGCGTGCGGGCTGAACCCTACGGGCCCGCATCAGCCGAGGCGGTCGCCATCGAGTTATACCTGATGCAACGGGCAGGTGGATTGACGGTTGAGACGCCTTCCGTTCGGCCTTAGCCGATTCGCTCCCAATGAAGTGACCGCTTGACCATCACACCATCAACCAGCCGTGCGGGTGGGCGAAGTGTCAAAATACCGTCTGCAAAGCTCGCATCCCGAACTTGCGGTTCCGCCAGCAGGCGATCCTCGGAGGCGCGATCCACCTGGGTCACAAGCTGCATGCCGTCGAAACTATAGGCGCCGCAATAGGACACGTAGAGTCGCTTGCTTGGCGCGGTTGCACTTCCATCGCTCAAGACCGCCATCATGCGGCCCTCAGCGTTGAACATGGCAAGCCCGGTCGGCATTGCCCCCAGCAGCGGTGGGCGGGGGGTGCCGTCCGCGCCCCATGCCTCCTCCTTAATGAGCCGCCAGGTTCCGATAAGCGTTTCCATGACCTTTCCCCTCCCTGCGGCGACCTTGCACTAACCCTTCTCGTCACAGCCCTGCACGGCGACCCGACACTGCTTTTTGCCTTCCTTGCGACATCCTTCCAGCGCCGCCTCGCCGGCAAGCTGCAGCCGGTCGCGCGTTGCCCAGCCCCAGCCGCCACGTTCGCTGGTGGCGACGGCGGCGCAGATCTTGCGAAATGTCGTCAGGACGCGGCAGCCCCCGCCACATTCCTGGATCGCCCGGTTTTCCGCCGCGCGGGCACCCTGATGATTAAAGGAAATGCCAACCTTGCCGCCGTCACCGGTCGCGATGGCACCTTCGGCCAGTGCCGGGCCGGAGAAAAGAAGTCCGCACATCACCATCAAAAGATAAAATCGGCTCATGACAATCCTTCTGCGTTGGTGAAAGCAACGCCCCGTGCCCTTGCGGCCACGAGGCGCGTGATAAATCAGCCGTTGATGCGAACCGGCATGCTCAGATAGCCCTTGATGAAGGTCGAATGGACCCGCTCCGGCTCGGCCAGCACTTCGATCTTAAGGTCACGCTTGAGGATTTCTTCCCAGGCGATCTTGATCTGCATTTCGGCCAGTCGATTGCCGACGCAGCGATGAATGCCGAAACCGAAGGACAGATGCTGGCGCGGGCGCTTGCGGTCGATGATGAAGGCGTCGGGGTTTTCGATCGCCTCGTCGTCGCGATTGCCCGAAACATACCACATCACAACCCGGTCGCCCTTCTTGATCAGCTTGCCGCCGACTTCGGTATCGACCGTGCATGTCCGCCGCATGTGCGCAAGCGGGGTCTGCCAGCGAATGATTTCCGGGATCGCGCTGTCGAGCAGGGCTGGATTGGCGCGCAGCTTCTCGTACTGGTCGGGGTTTTGGCTGAACGCCAGCAGCCCACCGGTAAGCGAGTTGCGGGTGGTGTCGTTGCCGCCGACGATCAGCAGCAAAATATTACCCAGGAACTCCATCTGCCCCATGTTGCGGGTGACCGGCGAATGGGCAAGCATCGAAATCAGGTCGCTGCCGACCACATTGGAATTCAGCCGCTGGTTCCACAGCCCCATGAAATAGGCGCCGCATTCGAGCAGCTCCTTGCGGCGCTGTTCCTCGGTATCGATGACCCCCATCCCCGGCGCCGCGGTCGTGACATCGGACCACCTGGTGAGCTTGCGGCGCTCTTCCCAGGGAAAGTCGAACAACGTCGCCAGCATCTGGGTGGTGAGCTCGATCGAGACCCGATCGACAAAATCAAACGTCTCATTGCGCGGCAGCGCGTCGAGGATGGTGCACACCCGTTCGCGGATGATGCCTTCGAGCTTGGCGAGGTTGCCAGGCGCGACAATCGGGCTCACGACCATGCGCTGGGCGTCATGCACCGGCGGGTCCATGGCGATGAACATCGGCAGTTTGAAATCTTCGGCCTGGTCGCGGATGGTGATGCCGCCCACGCCGGAATCCGACGAGAACGCCTGGTGGTTGGTATCAACCGCCATGATGTCCTTGTATTTCGTAATCGACCAGTACGGGCCGAATTCGCTGTCACGGCAGTAGTGCACCGGGTCTTCGGCGCGAATACGGGTAAAGAACGGCCACATCGTATCATTCTTGAAGCGATGTGGCATCGCCAGCTGGATGTCTTCCAGCGGCGTCGCATAAGCCTCGGCGGTCGCTTCCCGCAGGAGGTTAATCGGCGCGTCGTTCATCCTAATTCCTTTTGGCTGCTAGGTTGCTTGGGCCGACGTATAACCCAAATCCGGCGAACAATGCGAGGCTTCTTGCAGGGAGCCGCCGGTCTTGGCGAACTATGCGACTATGAGTGGCCAAGGGTGGCAAAATATGCTGTTTGCTGAGGTCGGTTAGTCGGCCATCACGCCAATTATGGGCTGCGGAGAAATTAATTAGATGAAGATCGCGATGATTGGCGGTGGCTATGTCGGCCTGGTTTCCGGGGCCTGCTTTGCCGAATTCGGGGTCGAAGTGGCGGTGGTCGAAGCCGATCCCGCCCGGCTCGCCGCACTCCAGGCGGGTAAGATGCCGATTTTCGAACCAGGGCTTGCAACCCTGGTCGCTGAAAACGTCGCAGCCGGGCGCCTTTCGTTCGGCGATGATTTGTCCGCCGCGTTGCGCGATGCCGAAGCCGTTTTCATCGCCGTCGGCACGCCGACGCGGCGCGGCGATGGCCATGCCGACCTTACGTACGTCTATGCCGCGGCCGAGCAGGTAGCGCGCGCGCTGACGGCACCGACGGTGATTGTCACCAAATCGACCGTGCCAGTCGGCACCGGGCGGCGCATCGCCGAAATCCTGGCCAGCGTGCGTCCGGACCTGGAATGCGACGTCGCCTCGAACCCGGAGTTTTTGCGTGAAGGCAACGCGATCGGCGATTTCATGCGCCCGGACCGGGTGGTCATTGGCTGCGAAAGCCAGCGCGCCCGCGATGTGTTGAACAAACTCTACCGGCCGCTTTATCTGATCGAGGCGCCGATTATCTTCACCGGGATCGAAACCGCGGAACTGATAAAATATGCCGCCAACGCTTTTCTGGCGATGAAAGTCACTTATATCAACGAAATGGCAGACCTTTGTGAACGGCTCGGCGCAGATGTCCACGATGTTGCCCGCGGCATCGGGCTCGACGGGCGCATCGGCCGCAAGTTCCTCCATCCTGGTCCGGGCTATGGCGGAAGCTGCTTTCCCAAAGACACGCTGGCGCTGGTCCGCATCGCCCAGGAAGCCGGCGCGCCAAGCCGTTTGGTTGAGGCAACGGTTGCAGTTAATGATGCGCGCAAGGGCACGATGTCGGCGCGCATCATGGCGGCCTGCGGCGGTTCGGTGCGTGGTAAAACCATCGCCATTCTGGGCCTGACGTTCAAGCCCGAAACCGATGACATGCGCGAGTCGCCATCGCTGCCCATCATCTCGCGTCTGGTCGGCGACGGGGCTACCGTGCGCGCGTTTGACCCTGAGGGCATGGAGCAGGCCAAGCCGCTTCTGCCAGCCTCGGTCATCTATTGCCGTGATGCAATGGACACCGCCGACAATGCCGATGTTCTGGTCTTGCTGACAGAATGGAATGAATTCCGTGCCCTGTCCCCGACGCGGCTGGCGACGGTCATGCGTGGCAAGGTGATCGTCGATTTGCGCAATGTCTACGATCCGGCCGCAATGCGGGAAGCGGGGTTTGACTATCGCAGTATTGGCCGTCCGCTCGCCGACCGTGGCGGCCGGGAATGACAATCCACGATCATTTCAATCCGGATTTATTGACGCATATACCAATCAACGCCAATACTGTGCTTGAAGTGGGGTGCAGTACCGGTGCTCTCGGTGCCGAATACAAGCGCCGCAACCCCGCCTGCCGCTTTTTCGGCATCGATCAGCATGCCGACGCCGCCAATCTTGCCGCAAGCCGGATCGACCATGTCGCCCTCTGCGACGTCCAGCAGGTTCCGCGTCCGTTCGGCGCGGAAACCTTTGACTGCATTGTCTATGGCGATGTGCTCGAACATCTTCTCGATCCCTGGGCTGTATTGCGCAGCCACGCGGCCGCGCTCAATCCGGGTGGCACAATTGTGCTGTGCATCCCCAACGTCGAGCATTGGAGTTTTACCGAGCGTCTGCTGCGCGGCAATTTTGATTATGCTGACTCAGGCCTGTTCGATCGCACCCATCTGCGCTGGTTCAGCGATGCGACCATTCGGCGGGCGCTGCGCGATGTCGGCCTGGTGGTTTGCGATATGATCCCGCGGGTATTTGATCGCGATGGCGCCGGCGCGTTTGCCCACGCGATGCGCCCGGCTTTGCGGGCCTTGGGCATCGACCCCCAGCATTACCTGCAACGTGCCACGCCGCTGCAACTGGTCTATGTCGCGCGCCGCGAAGCTGCGTCTGTGTTCAGCATCGCGTCCACGATGCTGCCGCCGATTGGCGGGGTGAGCCATGTTCGGGTGATCGAGCCGATTGCAGCCCTTGCCACCCTGCCGGGGATTGCCGCGCGCGTGGTGAACGCGATCGACAATATAGATGTCCCCGACACGCCCAGGATCATGATCCTGCATCGCCCGGCCTTGATCGGCGAAGCCGGATTGGAGCCGGTACGAAAGTTGCTCGCAAAAGGCTACGTATTGATCTGCGAATTCGACGACAACCCTGATTTCATTCCGGCCACAATGCATCCGGATATGTGGAATTTCCGAGCCGTGCATGCCGTTCAGACCTCCACCGAGCCACTGGCCGAACGCTTCCGTCAGGACAACCCGGAAGTGATGGTGTTCCCCAACGCGATAAACCGCCTGCCGGACCCTGCCAACTTCTCCAACCCCGCCCGGCTTAACATGCTGTTTGCCGGGCTTAACCGCCAGGGCGACTGGCCGCCCTATATGGAAGCACTGAACGCGGTTGCCAATTTCGCCGGCGACCGCTTGACCATTCATATCGTTGCCGACCGCGAGGCCTACGATCGGCTCGAAACCCCACACAAGACCTTCACCCCGATGTGCGGTTACGAAACTTATCAGGCGATGCTGGGAGCGTGCGAGATTTCGTTCATGCCGCTGAGCGACAACGTCTTCAATCGTGGGAAATCTGATCTGAAGTTCATCGAGGCCGCCGCCCATCGCGTTGTGCCGCTCGCGAGCCACGTGGTTTATGCTGACTCTGTTGTTGACGGGGGCACCGGCGTTCTTTTCAGCACCGCGGATCAGTTACGCCAGCGCCTCGCCAATCTTGTTGCCAATCCTGGCGCGGCCCTGCGTATCGCAACCGATGCCCGCGCCGAGGTGGCGGCGAACCGCATGTTGGCCTACCAGGTCGCCCGGCGGATCGCGTGGTATCGCAGCCTTTGGGACCGGCGCGAAAGTCTGCATGCGGCGTTGCTCGCACGGCTTCCACAACTTGCCGAAGCGGTTGTGTCCACGGATCCTCTTTACAATGTCGGCTGAAAGCACGGCCCTCGCCTTGGCCCGCCATCTCGCGGCGGGGAACAAGGCGAATACCCGACGGGACTGGAAGTCGGCGCGCGAGCATTACGCCGCAGTGCTTGCGATCGACCCAGAGCTTTGGGCCACCTGGGTGCAATTTGGTCACGCGCTGAAGGAGCAAGGCCAACTCGAGGCGGCCGAGGCGGCTTACCGAAAATCCCTCGCGATATTGCCCGAAAATGGCGATACATGGCTACAGCTTGGCCATGTATTGAAATTACGTGGAAGACTGCGGTTCGCCCTCGCCGCTTATGTGCGGGCTTGGGAAATTGATCCGTTGGCGCACGATCCGCAGGTCGAATTGGCCCATCTGACCCGGATAGATTTTGCGGGCCTTGGTCCGCGGGATGCCGATGTGCTCGCGCCCGCGCATACGCCTGGACGCCATTGGAAAGCGGAGGCGAGCGCGAGATTTGCAGTGCTGGCGAGCTATCTGCGGCACAACCAGCAAATCGTTTCTGTCTGGCCTGATGCCACCGTTCCCTTGGGACCCCGTGTTGCGGTGTTCGTGCACTATGATCATGCAGGCCTGGTGCAGGATTTTGTCATGAACTATGTCGCCGCTCTACAGGCGGCCGGCTTGTCGGTGGTCTTTGTGTCGAACTGCCCAAAACTCAATGAGATCAGTATCGCGAAACTTGAGACAATTTGTTCAGCTATAATTCTTCGTCACAATGTCGGCCATGATTTCGGTGCCATACGCGACGCATTGCGGGTTCTGGGCATGCCGCGCGACAACACCCAATCACTGCTGATTGCCAATGATAGTGTGTTCGGTCCGTTCCAGAATATTGCGCCAATTCTTGACCGTGTTGATTTCGAAAGGGCCGATATATGGGGTGCGACGGAAAGCTGGCAGCATCGCTATCATCTCCAGTCGTTCTTCCTGATCGCTGGCCGTCGCGCGTTGGAAAGTGCGGCCTGGAAAAATTTCTGGCGTCGTGTCCGCTTGGTGCAGTCACGGTTTTGGGTCGTGCAGCGCTACGAAATTGGCTTCACCCTTGCCATGCTCGCTGGCGGAATGCGTTGTGCGGCACTTTGGCCCTATGAGGACCTGACGAAAATGCTGCCGCCAGCCCACATCGATAATGACCCTCAGACAATCATGGGCACAGACCCGGTC
>JACMOQ010000436.1 GCA_014377905.1 Acetobacteraceae bacterium
AAGCTTTTGCCATATCGAAGGCACTGAAATCGGCACCGGCGCGATCATTGGACCGTTCGCCCGGCTTCGGCCTGGCACCACGATCGGCGCAGAGGCCCATATTGGCAATTTCGTCGAGTTGAAAAACACCGAATTCGGTGCCGGCGCCAAGGCGAGCCATTTGTCCTATCTCGGCGACAGCGATATCGGGGCTGGCACCAATATCGGCGCCGGCACCATCACCTGCAATTACGATGGCTACGATAAGCACCGCACCACAATCGGGAATAACGTCTTCATCGGCTCGGATTCGGTGTTGGTCGCACCGCTTACCATCGGTGATGGCGCTTTCGTGACTGCCGGCAGTGTGATCACGCGTGACGTGGCACCCGATGCCATGGCGTTCGGACGCGCACAGCAAGTCGAAAAACCAGGGCGGGCAGCGGAATTTCGCGCCCTCCATTCCAAGCAAAAGGGATAATTTCATGTGCGGCATTGTCGGCGTTATCGGCGCACGTCCCGCCGCGCCTCTTATCCTGGATGCGCTACGCAGGCTCGAATATCGCGGCTACGACAGCGCCGGGATCGCAACGTTGGTCGATGGCCAAATTGATCGCCGCCGCGCTGCCGGCAAACTGCGTAATCTTGGCGATGTTTTGGACGCCGACCCGCTCGCTGGCACCACCGGCATCGGCCATACGCGCTGGGCAACCCACGGCGCGCCGACGAAGGCCAATGCCCATCCGCATGGCACCGCGCGCGTATCGATCGTCCATAACGGCATCATCGAAAACCACGCCGAATTGCGTGCCGAACTTGAAGCCGCCGGCCAGGTGTTCACCTCGGAAACCGACACCGAAACGGTTGCCCAATTGTTCGACCTTTATCTGGCCCAGGGCATGACCCCGATTGAGGCGGCGCGCACTGCGCTTCCCCGCCTTGAAGGGGCATACGCGCTGGCGATGGTGTTTGCCGGCCACCCCGAACTGATGATCGGTGCCCAGCTCGGCGCGCCTTTGGCGGTCGGGTTTGGCGATGATGAAATGTTCCTCGGCAGCGACGCGCTGGCGCTCGCCCCGCTGACGCAACGGATCGCGTTTCTTAACGATGGCGACTGGAGCGTGGTGTCCCGTGATGGTGCCACGTTCTTCACCATGGACGGCACCGAAGTGGTGCGCGAAATCCGCCGCACCGCGGTATCTGGCGCCGCGGTTGGCAAAGGCAATTACCGCCATTTCATGGAAAAGGAATTGCACGAGCACCCGGCGGTAATCGGCGATACGTTGCGCCAGATGATCAATCCGGCAACCCGCGCGGTCGCCATGCCAGGGCTGCCGTTTGACCCGGCCAAGCTTGGCCGCATCAGCTTTTCCGGCTGCGGCGGGGCCTATTTCGCAGCGCTCGTCGGCCGGCACTGGATGGAGGAGGTCGCGCGGATTCCCGCCGATGTCGATGTGGCGAGCGAACTGCGTTATCGGGAGCCGCCGGTGGTGGCTGACACGTTGGGAATTCTGGTGTCCCAGTCTGGTGAAACCGCCGATACCATGGCGGCTTTGCGCTACATGCAGGCGCAGAAAATGCCGGTGCTGTCGGTGGTCAACGTGCCGGAAAGCACCATGGCGCGGGCATCGGACGCGGTGATGCTGACCATCGCCGGGCCGGAAATCGCTGTTGCTTCAACCAAAGCGTTCACCGCACAATTGACGGTCCTGGCCTGCATCGCCATCGCCTTCGCCCGCCAGCGCGGCACCATCAATGCGGCGCGCGAGGCGGCATTGACCGATGCCCTGCTGCAAATCCCGGCAGCGGCCGCGAGCGTTCTAGATAATGCCGGCGACATTCAACGCGTGGCCCGCCGCATCGCCGAGGCGCGGGACGTGCTGTATCTCGGGCGCGGCGCCAACTACGCAATTGCCTTGGAAGGCGCACTGAAGCTCAAGGAAATCTGCTACATCCACGCCGAAGGTTATGCCGCAGGCGAAATGAAACACGGGCCGATCGCGCTGATCGACAAGAACGTGCCGGTCATCGCCATCGCCCCGAGCGGGCCGCTATTCGAGAAAACCGCATCGAACCTGCAGGAAGCCGCTGCGCGCGGCGGCCAGATTGTAGCGCTCACCGATGCGGCAGGGGCTGCGAAACTGCGCAGTTTCGCGGTCGAAGTTTTGGTGATGCCGACGGTTGATCCGTTTGTCGCCCCGATCCTGTATGCAATTCCGGTGCAGTTGCTGGCCTATCATGTCGCGTTGCTGAAAGGCACGGATGTTGACCAGCCCCGCAATCTGGCGAAATCGGTTACGGTTGAATAATCACCGCGAAAACCGATAGGGCGCCGCGCTCGTGGTTGTTAGCGGATCGAGTGCCAAGCGGTGCTCCAGCGGCGGGAAGGCGCGGCTTTGGCAATCGGGCCGGTCACACAACCTGCACGACAACCCGATGCCGACGACAGCGCGTTCGATTTCGACAGCATCGGCATAGACCATTTGCCCGGCATGGCTGACATCGCAGCCCATGGCGACGACATGCACCGGCGCGGGTTCGCCCCACGCGGCCGATGACGCAATGACCGCGCGGGCAAAGCACAAAAACGTCGCACCATCGGGCAGCCGTGCCACCTGCACCCGCATGCTGCCGGGGGTGGCAAAGGCAGTGTGCACCACCCAGCGTGGGCAGGACCCACCATAGCGGGCGAAAGGGAAGGCGGCGGCGGAGAATCGTTTCGTCACATTGCCGGCGGGGTCTACGCGGAGGAAGAAGAACGGCACCCCGCGCGCGCCGGGACGTTGCAAACTTGCCAGACGTTGGCAGGCCTGTTCAAAACTTACTCCAAAACGATCGGACAAAGCATCGACATCGTGACGCAGCGCGCCGGCGGCTTCAAGGAACGCGGCGTATGGCATCAGCAACGCGCCGGCAAGGTAGTTGAGCAATCCGATGCGGATCAGCCCGGCGGCTTCGGGGGACGACGGCTCAGCGAGAGTTATTTCTGCTTCGACCAGGCCGCGCAGTTCCAGCAACGATAGCTGAAACGCCATGTGAAAGCCCCGGCTTTCGCGCGGTAGCCGTTCCGACAGCAGCAATTGCCGGGCCGCTGCGTCATAGCGCCGCAATGCGCCATCGATCGGGGCAACCCGAACGTTCAGTTCGTGCTTCCGCCGCAAGCGTTCGGCAATGGCGTGGTTGAGTTCGGACGGGGCGGCGTTCAGTTCGGTGCCCAAAGCCTCCGCACCCGCTTCCAGGGCGGGGAAATAATTGGCGCGTTCGTTGAAGAAATCGCGGGCTTCCTCGGTTGGCAGTAAGACAACCCGGCCGCTTGGGAGTGCGATGCCGCTCGAATCCTCACGCGCGACGCGCCAGGCGCGATAAAGCGCGAGAACCGCGCGGGCGGCGGCCGGGCTGCTGGCGGCAAGCATGCTGGCCTCGGCATCTGGAACTGGATCGGCCGATAGCATCGGGTCGGCGAAAATCTCCCGCAGTTGGGATTCGAGCTGGCGTTCGGCGGTGCCGGACAGGGCCGCCAGGTCGACTTGCAACACTTCGGTAAGCTTGATCAGCAGAGTGGCCGACAAAGCGCGCTGGTCGTGTTCGATCAGGTTGAGATAGCTCGCCGAAATGCCCAACCGCGAGGCGAGGGCCGCCTGGGTGATGCGTTGTTCGAGCCGCAAACGGCGGACGGTGCGTCCGATCAGGGGCTTGGCCATGCTTTACAAACTTTACTGATTTACAGATTTACGGGTTGATAATCTTACTAAATTGCGACTCTCACCGCATTTTCCCTATTTTCTTCGCAGATGCAATGTGAATAATTCACTCAATCGACCCTGACGATTTGGAGTTCATCATGCCCAACACGCCAATCCCGCATTTCGCCCCCGACGGCCTGTCCAGCGGCCCGGCGTTTGACGCCGAGCGTTTCAATGAGATCGTCCGCGATTATACCCCCGCCGACGTCGCCCGTTTGTCGGGGTCCTTCCGGGTCAAACACACCATGGCTGACATGGGCGCCCGCCGCCTGTGGTCGTTGCTGAAGTCCGAACCGTTCGTCAACACGCTCGGCGCGCTGACCGGCAACCAGGCGGTGCAGCAGGTCAAGGCCGGGTTGAAGGCGATTTATCTGTCAGGCTGGCAAGTGGCCGCCGACGCCAACACGGCGGGTCAG
>JACMOQ010000437.1 GCA_014377905.1 Acetobacteraceae bacterium
GCCAGCATCAGACCAAAGCTCACGAAGGTCGCGATGGCGAGGATCAGGAAAAGAGTTTCACCTTTTGTCACTGTATTGTCTCCTGCGTTGGTGGCTGCAGAAGAACGCCTTGGGGGCGGCATGCGCATTGACCTGGATCAAACCCAGGTTGGATCCCATCGTATAGCCATCCGTGTAATAGCAACGATCGTGAACGGTGGCCGTAGGGGAAATGCAATCCGCCGCGTTCCTTGTGCACCACACAGACGGCAGTCCTGATAGCTGAAAATGGCGCGCCCTGCTGGATTCGAACCAGCGACCGCCGGCTTAGAAGGCCGGTGCTCTATCCAGCTGAGCTAAGGACGCTAACGCCGTGACTAATGAGTCCAGTTTTCCGAACGCGTAAAGGCAAAATTATCGGCGTAAGCTTTCGGCTTAAAAGTGCGAGCTTTCGGCAGTTCGACCGCGAAGGCGACACCCTTGCGGGTCGCATAGGCAACGGCGTCGTCCCGGGTCGCAAATTTCAGGCGGACCTGCGCCTGGGTGTCGCCACTGCCAATCCAGCCCATCAACGCATCGGGCTTGCGGGCTTCGGCATCGGGAAATTCCAGCACCCATTCATGCGTGGTGGCCTGGCCGGACTGCATGGCCGATTTCGGGTGCTGATAGATACGGGCGGTGGTCATGTTGGCAGCCTCCAAGCTTGCTGGTCGGGGCGCCCGGACTCGAACCGGGGGCCTCGTGTACCCAAAACACGCGCGCTACCAGGCTGCGCCACGCCCCGAACCGGCCGGAACCTATGTGCCAACGCGCGTCGTGGCAAGGATTAGGTTCGCAACAGTGCCAGAACCTCAGCGGCGGCGGCCTCGGACGGGGTTTGGCCTGGCGGGGTGAGCAGCGCGCGCAAGGCGGTGAAGCCGGCGCGCTGGGCTGCGACCCCGTCACCGGCAAGCAAGGCGTCGGTCGCCGCGGTCAGGTTTGCGACGGTGCAATCACCCTGGATGAACTCGGGCGCGAGGAACCGGTCGAGCAGCAAATTGACAATGCTGGCATATTTCACCCGGACGGTGGCGCGCACGATGGCCGCGGTAATCGGGTTCAGCAGGTAGGCGACCACCATCGGCACGTTGGCGAGCGCGAGTTCCAGGGTTGAGGTGCCGGATTTGGTCAGGGCTGCGGTGGCGGCAGCAAAGCCGTCGATCTTGTCGGCAAAGTCGGTCCCGATGACAGGCGGGGTCGGCCAGGATTTGGTCCCGGCCAGGACCGCCTTTGCCACCGCCGATGCCACCGGCACCACGATGACCAAACCGGGATGACGCAAGGCGAGCCGGCGTGCGACGTCGGCGAAAATCGGCAACAGACGCGAGACCTCACTCCGTCGGCTGCCCGGCAGCACCATGAGAATGGGTGCGTCGCCGGCGATGCCATGGCGGGCGCGAAACCGTGCGGCGTCCCCGTTCTCGACGCCCGCGTTGATTGCGGGATGTCCGACAAAACGTGCAGCGATGCCGTGGCCGGCGAAAAATTCCGGCTCGAACGGCAGCAGGCATAGCAGGCGGTCCCACAGCCCTGGGTATTTTTTAACCCGGCTTTCGCGCCACGCCCAGACTTGCGGGGCAACGTAGTGGATGCGCTTGAGGCCGCTGGTCCGCAGCCGCCCAAGCAGGCGCAAAGTGAAGCCGGGGCTGTCGATGGTCACCACCACATCGGGCCGACGGGCGAGGATATCTTGCTCGGTGGCCCGTAACAATCCGGCGATATGGCGGATGCGCGGCAGCACTTCGAGCAGACCCATGACCGCGAGTTCGGTGATCGAAAACAGGCTGGGCAGGCCGACTGCCTCCATTTGCGGCCCACCAACCCCCGCAAATTTCAGATCGGGGCGGGCAGCGCGCAAGGCAAGGATCAGTTTCGCGCCGAGCGCGTCGCCACTTTGCTCGCCAGCGACAAGGTAGATCAGGGTCATACGGCTTCATACAAGCGTCCCCGGTACGTCGCCAGCATGGTTTCGCGGACGCGCCACCCGCGCTATGACGGACGCAATCTTCGACAAGGACCATAATCATGAGCACCGCCGACGAACTTCACCAGGCGCAGGTCGCCAACTGGGATGGCCCGATGGGCGAGGTCTGGGCGGCCAGCGAGGCCCGGAGCGATAAGGCGTTGCGCGGTGTTTCGAACGCATTGTTTCGCGTCGCTGATGTTGAATCCGGCGAGGCGGTGCTCGATGTCGGCTGCGGCGGCGGGGCGACCACCGAGCAACTGGCGATGGATGTCGGCTCGACCGGGCGGGTGGTTGGGCTTGATGTTTCCAAGGCCCTGATCGCGATCGCCCAAAAGCGCCTTGATGGCACCGGGCAGGCCGAATTTATCCAGGCCGACGCGTCGACCATCGCCTTCCCCAAGCCGATGTTCGACGTGCTGTTCAGCCGCTTCGGGGTGATGTTTTTTGGCGATCCGGTGGCAGCCTTCGCCAATCTGCACAAAGCGATGAAGCCGGAAGGGCGGCTGGCCTTCGCGTGCTGGCGGGCATCATCGGAAAACCCCTGGGTGAGTATCCCATTGCGCGCCGCCATGACCGTGGTGCCGCCATTTCCGCGCCCTGGCCCGGAAGACCCTGGCCCGTTTGCCTTCGGTGATCAGGCGCGCGTCAGCCGCATCCTGACCGAGGCCGGTTTCAGCGGTCTGAAATTCAAGCAGTTCGACTTCACCATGGATTTCACCGGCCTCGGGCTGGACGCCGCGCGCGCGGTGTCCGGCGTTGGCCCGCTTGGCCGCATCCTGCGCGACCAGCCCGACGATGTGAAAGCCCGCGCCATGCAGGCGGTTGCCGATGCATTAGTGCCGTTCACTATCGATGATGGGGTAAAATTGCCGGCGTCGGTCTGGCTGGTATCGGGGTCGGCGTCCTAACCCAAGGGAGTTTGCACCCGGGTGACCAGGCCGCTCACCATCGTTCACGTTTCGAGCTTTCCGTTCGGCTTGCGCCCGGCGTTCCAACACAGCGTTGGGGTGAAGCTGTCGAACGGGTTGATCCGCAACGGGCATCTGGTGCTGAATTTTTCCGACCGCGACGTCGCCCGGGCGCGGTCGATCTTCGGCAGCCGCAGGTTTGGCCGCAGACCCGCCAACGATGCGCTGATCACATTTTGCAACTTCCATCGCCCCGATGTGATCCTGCTGGGCCATGCCGACGTGATTGCGCCGGAAACGCTGGCGCGGCTGCGCGGCGTGCTTCCTGGTGTTCGCATCGCGCAATATAATGTTGATCCACTGTTCGAGCCCGACAATATCGGCCGGCTGACCAGCAAGTTCGGCGTTGTCGATGCGAGCTTTGTCACCACCGCCGGCCCCGCGATGCGCGCTTTGCGCGCGGGTGGCAATCAGGTCGCCTTCATGGCCAATCCGATGGATGCCAGCATCGAGCGCGGGCGCTGCGATTTGGTCGACGCGTTGCCGCATGATTTGTTTTACGCCTGCGGCAATCCGGGCCGACCGCTGCGCCATGTCTGCGGACGGGACTGGGACATGGATGATTTCGTCGCGATGCTGGGGGCCAGACTTCCAGGTTTGCGCCTGCTGCTTGGCGGGGTCGGCGGACGGCCGCATCTCACCGGGGCTGCCTATCAGAGCGCCCTGGAAACCGCCGCAATCGGGCTGAACATCAGCCGCCGGCCCGACTCTTATCTCTACAGCTCGGATCGCATCGCCCAGATGATCGGCAACGGCCAGGTCGTGATGATGGAGCGTGCGACCGGCTACGGCGATATTTTCGGCGATGACGAGATGGTGTTTTTTACTACCCTGGATGAGCTTGTCGATCAGGCGAGCCGACTTGCCGCCGACCCCGCCCGGCGCCGGGCGATCGCCACGGCCGGGCGCGCGCGTTATCACGCGCTGTTTAACGAACAGGCTGTAGCCGCTGACCTGCTGAATATCCTGCTCCATGACGCTGATCCGGATCGCATCCCCGGATTGCCCAACGCGTGACGGGCTATCTGGCATTTTTCCAAACGCATCGCGGATTGCTGCTGCGGATCGTGCTCGGGGCTGGGTTTGCCATCGTGCCCAACCCGAGCTGGGCGATGCTGTTCTATCTTGCCATCCTGCCTGGCGCCGGGTTGCGTTTGGCGCGCGGGGCGGACTGGCCCGACGATCTCGGCGCGCGGCTCGGGGTGGCACTGATTTTCTGGTTCACGCTGACCACGCTTTGGGACAGCATGTCGGGCGCACATCTAATCTGGATGTGGAACGGGGCCTGCACCCTCGGTCTGTTCATCACCGCCCTGGTCACGTTGCGCGA
>JACMOQ010000438.1 GCA_014377905.1 Acetobacteraceae bacterium
AGCCGCGCCGCCCGCACCCGATCAGGCCGAAGCATCGCCCGCTCAACCCGCCCGGCCACATGGGTCAACCGCCGCCACAACGGCCCAATCAATCCCACCAGCCTCGGCCGCCGCAAAAACCGCGCCGCCACCAACCCCGCCAGCCCAAGCAATATCATTCCCACCCGGCGCACCAACGCGGCAGCATCCTCGCTCAACAGGGGGGAGATGATCGAAATATTCATGGTATAATTAATAACTTAATTGCGCAATCGCTGCAACCCCTTTCTTCTCCCTCGTCCTTCGGGAGAGGGCCGGGGTGAGGGCGCTAACTACGCAAAGATCACCGCAACCCGCGCCATAACCTCCGCCAAAATCGTCGCCGGCAATTCCTCGACCTTCCGCCCCTGCCATGCCTCCAAATCAAGCACCCTCGGCTGATCGCAGCGCACCACCCCGCTGGTCACAATGCCCGAAAGCGGCACCGCAAACCCGATCCGTTCGGCAAACCCACCGCCATTGGTGATCGGCAATACCACCGGCGCCCGTGTCGCCGCATTGAAAGCCGCTGGCGACACGATCAGCACCGGCCGATGTCCGCGCTGCTCCCGCCCCTCGACCGGATCATGCGACACCATATAAATATCGCCCCGGTTCATATCAGTTCACGTCCTACCGGCGCTGAATCAACCCATGCCTGCTCCCCCGCCGATCGATTCCCGGTAAAATCCGACCCCGCCAGCAATTCGGCGAGCGTATAGCGCGGTCGCGGCTGCGGTTCGACGACCAGTCGGCCATTGTCCACCGAAACCCCCACCGTTACGCCGGCGCTGAGTTGCAGCAATTCAAGAATCGCCGGCGGCACCGCCAACATGACCGAGCCGCCGACCTTGCGGAGATTGGTGATGTGCATTGAGGTCTCCTTAGTTATATTTTAGTATAACTATTGGGCGGAGGGATTGTAACAGGGCTTCCGCAGGAGATACCGCAACCAATTTCTTCCCCCCTTCCCCTCCGAGAGAGGGGCGCTCTTGAGCAATTCTACCGTGCGTTAATCAGCCGAGGGTATAGCCGACGAACCCTCACCCCACCCGCAAATCCAGCACCGCCCCCATCGCCGCCCCCGCCGGCACAACCCGGCTGACATTCCGGCTCCGCAACACCAACCCCGCCATATACTGCGCCCGTCCCGCGCCATCCGGCGCCGCTTCGCCATAGCGCGCCGCACATTCCCCCGGCGAAATAATCTCCACCGACGTCAACCCCACCGCCAACCGCACCCCATTTTTGATCGCCCCCACCGCATCCCGCCCGAACATCCGGGCAAAAACCGCCGCCGGCGCGTCAACATCATCCGCCACCATCACCACCGCTGCGATCCCGATCACCCCGTTCGCGTGGTGGCGCCATTCATCGCGCCACACCAGATCGCGGGTGAAATGCTGGCAGAAATACACCCGCCCGGCGGGAATTGTCCCGCCATCGAGGTGAACGGTCCGAAACACCGCATCCCGCGCCCCGCCAGGCAACTCCACCGGTCGAGAAAACTCCACCGGCTTTTGCACCGGCACCCCCGCCGCCGCGCACGCCGCATAGGTCGCCGCACTATCCTCAGTGCCGAACACCAACCCGTTCAACCCGCACGGAAACTGCATCACATCGGCGCGCGGCGTGGCAGCCTTCGGGTCAGCCGCGATCAGTTCCAGATAATCCGTGCCAAACATCGCCAGATGGTTCATCGACCCGAGCGTATGGTAGCCCCGCGGCGTCATGGTGAAGCCCAGGCCGCGATAAACCTCAACCGCCTCGTCCATCTGGTCGCGGACATTGACAACGACATGGTCAAGCGTGGGGATCGGCGCGAACATCGGCAGTCTCCGGTCAGTGTGGGGTTGATCCAAATGCGCGCTTGGCCCGCTCGCGCAACGTCTGGAATGTCACATACAGCATCGGGATCAGGAAAATCCCGATAATCGTCGCCCCCAGCATCCCGAAGAACACCGGCGTGCCGACCGCCCGGCGCGACAGCATCGCTGCCCCCTCGGCGGTAATCAGCGGCACCAGCCCAAGCACAAAGGCGATCGAGGTCATCACCACCGCGCGGAACCGCATGCTGGCGCCGGCGATGGCTGCGTCAACAATTGATAACCCCGCCTCGCGCTGTTCCTTGGCAAACTCCACAATCAGAATGCCGTTCTTGGCCGCCAGCGCGATCAGCACCACCAGACCGATCTGGCCATATAAATCCATCGGCATGCCGCGCAAATAAAGCCCGCCATACGCCGCCAGCACCCCGATGGTAACCGATAGCAGCACCGGCACCGGGATCATCCAGCTTTCGTAAAGCCCAACCAGGAACAGGTAAGCGAACAACACCGCCAGCGCCAGAATCGGCGCGGTTTGCCCGGCCGACCGGATTTCCTGATACGACCCACCCGACCATTCATACCCATAGCCAGGCGGCAGGGCCTTGCCCGAAATCTCCCCCATTACCGTCAACGCATCGCCCGACGATATGCCGGCGCCGGGCGAGCCTTGCACCGTGATCGTCCGATAATTATTGAACCGGCTGATTGTTTGCGGCCCCAGCACAATACGCGCATCTGCAATCGCGCGCAGCGGGATCATCGCGCCGGTTTTGGACCGGACGAAAATCCGCCACAACGCCGAAAGATCGGTGCGGTCCAGCGCCTCGCCTTGAAGATTAACCTGCCAGGTCCGCCCGAACAGATTGAAGTCGTTGATGTAAATTCCACCTAACGTCGCCTGCAAGGCGCTGAACACATCGGTGATCGACAATCCCAGCGCTTGCGCCTTGTCACGATCAATGTCGAGAAACACCGACGGCACGGTCGGCGTAAAGCTCGAAAACACCCGCGACAGGCGCTTATCCTGGTTGGCCGCGACGACAAGGCTTTGCAACGCGGACGCCATCTCGAACGGATCACGACCCTCAAGATTTTGCAGCTGATATTCAAATCCACCACTGGCCGACAGGCCCTGGATCGGTGGCAACGGCACTGGGAAAATCAGCGCCGATCGGATCGATTGCACCGCGCCGGCAATCCGCCCGATCACCGCTGCCGCCTTGTCCGCCGGTTCGCGGCGGTCGGCAAACGGCTTCAACCGCACCACCAGAAAGGCGACATTGCTCTGCGCGCCGCCATCAAGGAACGAGAACCCAACGATCGACAGCACGTTCTCAACCTGCGTCTGTGCGCCAACGATTTTCTCGACCTGCGCCACCACCCCACGGGTCCGCGCCACCGATGCGCCATCCGGCAATTGCACCGCGACAAAGAATGCGCCCTGATCTTCTTCCGGCAGGAACCCGGTGGGAATGATGTTGGACATCCCAAAAATGCCAAAGCTTGCCGCGATAATCACCACCACCGCCAGCACCGACACCCGCAACAGCCGGCCGACCAAATACGAATAGCCGTGCCGCACCCCATCGATGCCGCGCATCACCCGGCCCATGATCCCGCGCTTCTTGTCGGCATGGCGCAGGAATACCCCACACAACGCCGGCGACAGGGTCAGCGCATTGATCGCCGAAATCACCATTGCAGCGCTGATGGTAACCGCAAACTGGCGGAACAACTGGCCGGAAATGCCAGGCACAAAGGCGATCGGAATGAACACCGACAGCAGCACCAGCGAAATCGCGATAATCGGCCCGGTAATCTGCTCCATCGCCTTCTTCGCCGCCTCCTTGGGCGACAGATGTGGCTCCTCCTCCATTACCCGTTCGACGTTTTCGACCACCACGATCGCGTCATCGACCACCACGCCCACCGCCAGCACCAGCGCCAGCAGGGAAACCGTGTTGGCGGAAAAGCCGAAAATCAGCAGCAGCGCGAACGTCCCGATCAGGCTGACCGGGACTGCCACCGCCGGAATGATCGTCGCGCGCATGTTGCCCAGAAAGATGTAAACCACCAGCACCACGAGCACGAACGCCTCGGCCAGCGTTTTCAGCACTTCGTTGATGGTGTCTGACACAAACGCCGAGCTGTCATAGAAAATAATCGGCTTCACGCCATCGGGAAAGCGCTTGGCCAATTCATCGAGCGTATCTTTCACCCGCTTGGCGGTATCGACCGCGTTGGCCCCGGGCGCGAGACTGATGGCGAGGTTCACCGCCGGCTGGCCGTTGATCCGGCTTTCAGTGTCCTGGTTCGCTGCCCCCAACTCCACCCGCGCCACATCGCGCACCCGCAACACCGACCCATCCGGATTGGCGCGCAGCACCACCGCGCCAAATTCCTCCGGGCTCGCCTGCCGCCCTTTGGTCTGCAGGCTGAGCTGAAACGGATTGCCGTCATCGACCGGCTTGGCGCCCAACCGGCCAACCGCGCCCTGCACGTTCTGCGCCTGTAAGGCCTGAATAATGTCCGACGGCACCATCCCGAGATTGACCAGACGTTCAGTCTCGAACCAGATCCGCATGGAATAGTCGAGCGCGCCGAACACCTGCACGCCGCCCACGCCGGCTACCCGCGCCAGCTGATCGACCACGTTGATGGTGACGTAGTTCGACAGGAACAGCGGCGTTTGCTTGCCGCCTTCCGAGGTGAACCCGATAAACTCCAACGTCGCGGAATTGCGCTTGGAAACCACAATCCCCTGGCGCTGCACTTCCGCCGGCATCCGCGACAACGCTGCCTGAACCCGGTTATTGACGTTGACAGTGTTGATGTCCGGATTGGTGCCGATCGCAAACGTCACCGTCAGCGAATACGTGCCGTCGCTGGAACTGTTCGACTTCATATAAAGCATCTGATCAACACCGTTGATCTGCGCTTCCAAGGGCTGGCCAACGGTCGATTCCACCACCACCGACGATGCGCCAGGGAACCTGGTGCTGACCTGCACCTGCGGCGGCACGATGTTGGGGAATTGCGCCACCGGAATTTGCAACCAGGCAATCGCGCCGGCCAGCGTGGTGATGATCGCAATGACAATCGCCAGCCGTGGCCGGTCAATGAAGACGCCCGAAATCATCGCCTCAACCTTTCGGGGCCGGGGCAGGCGCAACCGGATTGCCCGGCCGGACCCGCTGCAACCCGTCAACGATCACCGTCTCGCCTTCCTGCAAACCCGACATGATGGTGGCGAGCGCCGGCGTCGACTGGCCGAGTTCAACCCGCCGCATCTGCGCCTTCTTCTCGGCATCGACGACATAGACATAATTGCCCTGCTGGTCGGACAGCACCGCCACCCGCGGCACCGCCAGCGCCTGCACCGGGGTCACCCCTTCGACCATCACGGTCACGAACTCGCCGTCCAATAACTCGCGATTGGCGATGTCGTCGGCCTTGGCGCCCTTGCGGACCGGATTGGCAATCCGTGCCCGCAAGGTCAGCGTATCGGTCGCTGCCGCCACTGACGGATCGACGTATTCGAGCTTGCCAAGCTCTGCGTACGTCTTGCCATCCGGCAACCGCAGGCGAATCTGGACTGCGGCAAACCCACCCTGGTCAGCATAGCGATTGCGCAAATCGAGTGCCGCCCGCATCGCGATTGGGAACACCACATAAATCGGGTCCTGGCTGACGATGGTGGCAAGCGGGCCAGATGTCGGGCCAACAACATTGCCAACCGCGAACGCGCTGCGGCCGATCTTGCCGCTGATCGGGGCGCGGATTTCGGTGTAATCAAGGTTGATCTGCGATGCCCGCAACTGCGCCTGATTGGCCTGCAAAGTCGCGCTCAGGCTGGCTTCCTGGGCACGGGCATCATCAATCGACGAGATCTTTCCGGCCGGCGAATTGATCAGCGATTGCGCCCGCGCCAGCGTAATGCTGGCATTTTTCAGCACCGCATTGGTCTGCGCGATGGCGGCCTGCTTGGCGGCCAGATCAGCCTCAAACGTTCCGCGCTCCAACCGATACAGCAGATCGCCCTGTTTGACCTCGCTGCCCTCGACAAACCGCCGCTCCTGCAATCCGGCGATCACGCGCGCCACGAGATCGACCTTGTCGGTGGTCTGGATGCGCCCAACATAGGTGTTGCTTTCAACAACAGACTGCCTGGCAACCGTTACCACCCCGACCGAAGGTGGCCCCCCAGGACCGAACTGGGCCTGCGCGGCCGAAGCCAGCAGAACGGCACAGGCGGTAATTGCGAAACAACGCATTCCTAAACCCCATCAACCCGAGCCCGTCGCGGGCTTCCGCCCCACATATGGCACATCAGGCAGGTTTGGCGACCCATCACCCTTGTCTTCCTGCCAAGGTCGCGCCAGTTTCACCCGGAATCTAAAAGGGACCGTGCGATGGCAGAGTTTGTGACAGTGTGTGAGGTCGGGCCACGCGATGGCCTGCAAATCGCCAAGGCGATCATGCCGACTGATATCAAGCATCGCTGGATCGCAGCACTCGCCGCCAGCGGCCTGCCGCAGATCGAGGTCGGGAGTTTTGTGCCCCCCAAGCTAATCCCGCAAATGGCCGATACTGACGCCGTCGTCCGCCAGGAGGTGTTGCTGCCACAAGGCGGAAATGGCCTCGAAATCGTTGCCCTCGCCCCTAACCTGCGCGGCGCCATGGCCGCCTATGACGCCGGCGCCCAGCGCATCTCCATCCCGGTTTCGGTCTCCCAAGGCCA
>JACMOQ010000439.1 GCA_014377905.1 Acetobacteraceae bacterium
CCGTGCATTGTGGATGCGGCGCAATTCCTGAACCATGCCGCCCTGCAGCGCCCGTGGCGCCTGGCGCGGGAAGGTTGGATCGGGTTCGTCGAGGCGGCATTCCATGAAGGCGGTGCGCAAGGCGGCGTGGTGCTGCCGGCGTTGCCCTTGGCCTGGACCCGCCTCCATCATGGGCTGCGAACCCTTATTCACAGTCACGTCTGGTCAAAACCGCCGAAAATCTGGGTGACCGGCTGGTATCTGCGCCGACTGGTGCGGCATTTGTCGCACCAGCTTATTGTGCTGGAAACCCACCATGCAGGGCGCTGAGGATCTGATGTTACATGCGACCAGCCCTGATCTGAACCTCACCCACGAAATTGTGCTCGGCAGTTTGCGACGCCCCGATACGCCGCGTGGCGCGGTGCTGCTGATGACCGCGACCTTGCGTCCACCAGCCGATGCGGTTGCGCGCGCCGATCCTGCCGCGCGGCTGTTGGATTACGCCGCGGCTCTGAAATTCTATCTGGCGATGCCGGCCACGGTCGTGGACCGGATTGTCTTCGCCGATAATTCCGCGGGCGGTATCGCCGGGATCCGCGACATTGTTGCCAGCGTCGCGCATGACAAAGCGGTCGAAATTATGAGTTTTGCGGGCAATGATCACCCGGTATCGGCGGGCAAGGCTTACGGTGAGTTTAAGCTGATCGATATTGCGATCGCCCATGCCAGTTTGATCCGGGCAGATGACATCGTCTGGAAAACCACCGGCCGGCTGAAGATTTTAAATCTGGCGGCACTGCACCGCGCGGTGACGCGTGCCGGTGTGGATATCGCGTGCGATCTGCACAATGTGCCGTTGATTGGGTCAGGGCGCTGGCGCGGCAATCAGCGCATGGATTTACGCCTGTTCGCGTTCCGGCCCGCCGCGTTCGCCAAGGTTTACAGTGGAATTTGGGCAGGTATGGCGCGGTTCGATGAGGCGACGATGTATGCGACAACCCTCGCCGCCAGGAAATCAATTCGGGTCATGCCGCGCTTTCCGGTGCAACCGATGATCGAGGGCGTCAGCGGCCGCCACCAGCGAAATTATGCGGCACCCGGGCAGCGGATCAAGGCGATGATGCGCCAGGCGCTGCGCATTGTGTTGCCATTCTTGTGGATTTAGCCGACGTAAACCGACTACTCCAGCCGATCCACGCCCCAGAATACCGGGAATGGCGCACGCACAATCCCGCTCAGATTGGTTCGCGTCGCAGTCGGCGTAAACCATTGGCCGAGCGGGATATACGGCACTTCCTCCCACACCACGCGCTGGATCGCGCGGCAGATGGTTTGCTGGCTGGCGAGATCGCCGGCATCGAACCAATCGTCGCGCAGGGATTCGAGGCGCCTGCTGGTCGGCCAGCCAGTCGTTGCCTGCTCGCCGTTCGCCCGCAGCGGCAGGTGATTGGCCGGTGATACCGTGGCCGTTCCCGGATAGCTGGTGCAGAACGCGTTCCACCCGCCGGCATTGGTCGGGGCCTTGCTGGTGCGCCGCAGGAGCAGCGCCTGCCATTCCATGCTGACATACTCCACCTTCAGCCCGATACGCTCGAACATGTCATTGGCGACTTGTGCCAGCGCCTGCATGCGCGGGATGTCGTTGGGGGCAAGCAGCACCACCGGCTCCCCGCGATAGCCGCTTTGCACCACCAGTTTGCGCACCAGATCGATGTCGCGCACCGAGGTCAGAACGTCGAGCCCGGCATCATTGGCGTACGGGTGGCCCTGGGTAAACACCCCGATGCCGGCGCGGGTCATTTCCGGTTCGCTCCCCATCGCGGCCTGGAGGAATTCGTCCTGATCAACCGCGAGCAGAATCGCCCGGCGCAGGCGCGGATTGTTGAACGGCGGCTGGGTATGGTTGAAACACAAGATCGGCATCACCCCGGTCGGATCACCAACACTGATCCGCACCCCGGGGGACGCCCGCAGCGCCGGCAACAGTTCAACCAGCGGGTCATGCCACCAATCGATTTCGCCGCGCTGGAGGGCGGCGGCGGTGGCGGCGGGGTCTGCCAGGCTGAGCCAGTCAACCCGGCTGACCAGCACCCGCTTGCCGCCGCTGGTAAACTCGGCGGCACCTTGTGCCGGGCGATAGGCGTCGAAACGATCGAAACCAGGTTGGCCATCCAGCCCCGGCGCATAGCGAAACGGTCCGCTGCCAATTATTTCGTCGGGTGGAACTTGCGGGTCACCCAAAGTCAGCCGTTCCGGCAACACCACGCAAAGATCGCCGCCGAGGGCGGTCAACATCAACGGGAACGGCTTGCTGAGCCGGATTTCGAAGGTGTTGTCGTCAAGCGCGCTGATCTGTTCGGTTTGTTTCAGCAAGCGCTCGCCAAAAATCCGCCGCTTGGCCCAGCGTCGGATCGAGGCGACGCAATCGGCCGCGCGCACCCTGCTGCCGTCATGGAACCGCAACCCAGCGCGCAGCCGGAAACGCCAGGTAAGCTCATCGGACGACAAATCATGCCCGGCCACCATTTGCGGCGTGGCAATACCCGCGGCTGTCTGACCGTAGAGCATATCCCAAATCATGCTGGTCTGGGCGCGCGCCACCGGGGCGGCAAGGCCGGGATTGGGGCGGCCAACAAC
>JACMOQ010000440.1 GCA_014377905.1 Acetobacteraceae bacterium
GTGCTGGTAAGCCCGATCAGCTTTTTCGAGATCGTGCAGAGTGTGCGCCTCGGCAAGTGGCCGGAAATGGCACCGTTCGTCCCCAATCCGCCGGCCGTGCTGGAACGTCAGGGCGGGGGAATTGCCGGGTTGGACCAGCGGATTTGCCTGCGCGTGGCGATCATGGACTGGACCCATCGCGATTCGTTCGGCCGGCTGCTGGCAGCAACGGCGGAGCAGTGCAACGTAGCGATTATTTCGACCGATACGGTGTTCGATGGGGTGGTGACGCGGGTTTAGTGACTGTAATCTTTAGTTGACAGGCAGCAGCCCGTAATCTATACATTACATATGTTCGATGTCCGCCAAACCGATGTGTTTGCGGACTGGCTCGAAGCCCTCACTGATCAGCGTGCTGCGAGCAAAATCGCCCAACGCATCGTGCGGTTGCAATCGGGTTTGCTTGGTGACGTGAAACCAATTAGTAGCGGATTGTCGGAACTGCGGATCGATCATGGACCAGGCTATCGGGTGTATTTCGTGCAGCGCGGTCGGGTAGTTATCATTCTGTTGTGCGGCGGCGACAAGCGAACCCAAAGCCGCGATATCAGCCGGGCCAAAGCCTTGGCGGAGGAGTTGGAGGACTAAGGATGCCCATCAAGACAACACCATTCGATGCCGCGCGCTACCTTACCGCCCCAGAGGCGCAAGCTGAACTACTGTCCGACGCGCTGGAAAGCGGGGATGCAGGCTACATCGCCAACGCATTGGGGCTCATCGCCCGCGCCCGCGGTATGTCCGATGTTGCGCGCGGCGCCGGGGTCACGCGCGAGGCATTGTATAAGTCGCTGAGTTCGGATGGCGACCCCAAGCTCACCACCTTGCTTGGGGTGATGAAATCGCTCGGCTTTAAGCTGACAGCCGAAGCGATCCGCTAAACCGCATTCCGCCCCAAAACCTCCGGATTGACGGTATACCCCGGATCAATCACCCCATCGAAATAATCCAGCAAATTGCTCACCGCCCGGCGCGACATCTTGGCGTAGCATTCCAACGGTGCCGCCGCATTATGCGGGCTCAGCACCACGTTGGGCAGCTTGAACAGCGGATTTTCCGGGTTTGGCGGCTCAGTCACCAGCACGTCCACGCCGGCAGCCGCAATCACTCCATTGGCCAGAGCATGGGCCAAAGCGGCTTCATCCACCAACCCACCGCGCGCGGTATTGATCAACCAAGCATGCGGCTGCATGTGCGCGAGGAAGCCAGTGTTGACCATGCCGCGCGTCGCGTCCTCCAGCGGGCAATGGAGCGTTACGATATCGGCCTCCGCCACCGCCGCCATCAGATCGGGCGCCGGGATATGCCCGTCAGCGGCGATGCGTGGGGTGGGGAAGCCGGGATCATGGACGGCCACCTCCATGCCGAACGCCGAACACAGCCGCGCGACGCGGGTGCCAATACGGCCATAGCCGATCACCAGCACCCGTCGGCCCGCCAGCTCGTGCATGCGTCGCCCAGACTGCACCATCCAAGTCCCGGCGCGCACACTGGCATCCATTTCCAAGGTCCGCCGTGCGGTGGTCAGCATCAGCATCATCGCGTGCTCGGCGACCGACAGATCATTGGCGCCATTTACCACGCCGACCAGAACCCGGCGCCCGGTGCAGGCGGGGATATCGAGATTGTCGAACCCCACCCCGAACCGGCTGATCACCCGCAAATCCGGGGCGCCGGCCAGCATGGCATCGGTGATCTTCTCAAGCCCGATCATCACCCCGTCGGCGGTCTTCATCGCCTCGGTCAATTCGGCTTGCAGCGGCGGGCCGCGGAACTGATCGGTCAGCACGCGCAGGTCAATATCTGAACGCGCGGCAATCATGTCCATCGCAGTCGGATGCAGCGCGCGGCAAAGCACAAGGCGGTGGCGGATGGCGGACATGTTGTTCCCCGATAGGTCTCAATAGGCCTTATGCTTGCATCGACGCGCCCGCGCCGCTAGCCTGCGGGTCATGCAATCCGGCGCCCACAGCCCCGAGCCCATTTATCGCGCCATTGCGCGACGGGCAGCCTGCGCGCTCCTTCCCCTCCTCCTTATCTGCCCCTGAGCGTCTTGCCGCTTTGGTGCGGCTGCGCTCAGGGGTGCAAAGGCGCTGCCAGCGTCTGACGCCGTACACGTCAACTTCCCCCCAAGGATCGCCAACATGACCATCAACCACCCCAGTTTCGGCAAACTGGACGATAGCCGCGTCATCATTTTTGACACCACCCTGCGCGATGGGGAACAGTCGCCAGGGTTTTCGATGAACCTCGACGAGAAAATCCGCATGGCCGAAGCTTTGGTTGAACTCGGCGTCGATGTGATCGAGGCCGGGTTTGCCATCGCCTCGGTTGGCGATTTCGAAAGCATTCAGGCGATTTGCAACTCCATCGGCCGGCGCGACAATGCCCCCGTCATCGCCAGCCTGTCGCGATCCAGCCCGGCCGATATTCTGCGATCTGCCGAGGCGCTGAAAACCGCTTTGCGCCCGCGCATTCATATCGTGATCGCCACATCCGACCTGCACATGGAACACAAGCTGCGCATGACGCGGGACCAGGTGCTGGAAAGCATCGAAGGCTCGGTGCGGCTCGCGCGCAACCATGCCGAGGATGTCGAATGGTCCGCCGAAGACGGCAGCCGGTCCGATGATGATTTTCTGTGTCGCGCCGTCGAAACCGCGATCAAGGCCGGCGCTAACACGATTAACGTGCCCGATACCGTGGGCTACGCGCTGCCTGCCGACATCCACCGGATGTTCGACATGCTGCGCAACCGGGTGCCGGGGGCCGAGAAAGTGATTTTCTCCGCGCATAACCATAATGATCTTGGCCTCGCGGTCGCCAACACCATGGCGGCGTTGCAGGCCGGCGCGCGGCAGATCGAATGCACCATCAACGGCATCGGCGAACGGGCGGGCAACGCCGCGTTGGAAGAAGTGGTGATGACGTTGCGCACCAGGCCCGATGTTGCTGGCTGCACGCCGCGCGTTGTCACCGAAAACATCCTCAAAACCTCGCGCCTGCTGTCCGCGATCACCGGCTTTGATGTCCAGCCCAACAAGGCCATCGTCGGGCGCAATGCCTTCGCCCATGAAAGCGGCATTCACCAGGATGGCATACTGAAAAACGCCAAGACCTACGAAATAATGACCCCGCAATCGGTCGGCTGGCTGCGATCCAATTTGGTGATGGGCAAGCATTCCGGCCGCGCCGCCTTCCGCGACAAATTGCGCACCCTGGGCTACGGCGAAATCGGCGACAACAAGCTGAACGACGCCTTCCGCCGCTTCAAGGACCTCGCCGACCGCAAGAAGGTGGTCTACGACGACGATCTGATGGCGTTGGTCGATGATGCGGTGATGCGCGACCATGACCGCATCAGGTTCGTGTCGTTGGATGTCCGCGCCGGCAGCAAGCGCCCGCCGCACGCCGAAATGGAGCTGGAAATTGACGGCAAAACCGTCACCGCCGAGGCCACCGGTGATGGCCCGGTCGATGCCAGCTTCAATGCGCTGAAGGCGCTATTCCCGCATGACGCGACACTGACGCTGTTTTCGGTCGGCGCGGTTACCGCCGGCACCGACGCCCAGGCGCGGGTGACAGTGCGGTTGGAGGAAGACGGCAAGATGGTGGACGGGCAGGGGTCGGACACCGACACCATCGTTGCCTCGGTGCGGGCCTATGTGCATGCGTTAAACAAGCTGATTGTGAAGCGCGACCGGACCGCGCCGGTTTCGCTGTCGGCATAGATCGGACGGGGGCGCATGTTTTGCGCCCCCGCATTTCCGCTGGACTGTGATCAGCCGTTTGCAAACCAGCGTGCAAATCCGGCGTAGATCGGCAAACCGACCACCAGGTTGAACGGAAATGTCACCGCCAGCGACGCGGCAAGACTGAGGGCCAGATTGGCCTGCGGTAACCCGACCCGGATCGCGGCGGGCGCGGCGATATAGCTCGCACTTGCGGCCAAGGTCCCAAGCACTGTCGCGCCCCCCATCGACAGCCCCACGGCATGCCCGAGCGTGACCCCGATTAGGCCATGCAGCAGCGGCATTAAAGTCGCAAAACCAACGATAAACCAGCCGCCTTTACGAATGTCCTCCAATCTGCTCGCGGCAAGTGAACCCAGTTCCAGCATGAACAGACACAGCGCCCCAGGGAAAAGGTCACCGAAAAAAGGTTTGATCTTGCCATATCCGGCCGGGCCAATGGCGCTGCCAACGATCAACCCGCCGACCAGAAGCAGGACGCTCTTGCCGCCCATTACTTCACCGAGCACGGCCGTGAAGCTGCCATGGCCCGCCCCGTTGCGACGCGCCAAAACCAGCGCAACCACGATCGCTGGCGCCTCCATCATCGCCAGCACGGCTGGCATGAAGCTTTCGGTCTTGGCGCCGATCGCCTCGACATAGGCCAGCGATGCCGCGAAGGTCACCGCCGAAACGGATCCGTAATGGGCAGCGAGCGACGCGGCATCGGCGACCGTAAGCCGCCCCCGCCAGCGCAACCCAAAGAAGCACCAGATCGGTATGGCGACACCAAGCCCAAGCGCCGCCAGGGCTGGGCCGGCAATGCTGGCCGCCGGTAGCTCGGCGAGTTCGGCACCGCCGCGCAAGCCGATGGCAAGCATGAGATATATTGCGAGCGTATCAAACGCCTGGCGCGGGAGCTTGAGGTCGCCGCGAAACGCGACGGCAAGGGCACCGAGCACGAAGCACAGCGGTTGGGCGGAGAGCAGGTTGGCACGAGCCAGATCGAAAATTGACATGACACTCACTTAGCAGTGGCATTTGAATGAGAAAAATTGATAATAAGTCTACATTGTATTGCGAAAGACAATGCTTTATGGCCTTGCCCCGTTCCCTCGATCTTGACCTGCTGCGCAGCTTTGAAACCGTGGCCCGTACCGGCAGTTTTTCGCGTGCGGCGGTGGAGCTGTTGCGAAATCAATCCACTATATCACTGCAAATTCAGCGTCTTGAGGGCATGCTTGGTCACCGCCTGCTAGTACGCTCGTCCCGCGCGTTACGCCTGTCGCCCTACGGCCAGATCTTTCTGGACGACGCAAGGCGGCTCCTGACGTTGAACGATGACGTGCTCGGGCGCGCAACCGCACCGCAACTCGCCGGGCGCATTCGCCTGGGCACGCCCGAGGATTTCGCGACTATTCATCTTCCCACGGTGCTCGCGGGCTTTGCCGCCGACCATCCTGCGGTGCTGCTCGAAGTCACCTGCGACCTAACCCTCAACCTGCTCGAACAGCA
>JACMOQ010000441.1 GCA_014377905.1 Acetobacteraceae bacterium
GGCTCTGGTGCGCCGCGCCGCCGAGGATTTCGCCCGCGCCACCGGCAACGACCTGCACGACGTTACCCCAGGCTGGGGTAAGCTTGGCCCGGAAATCGGCCGGGGCATGTGGTCGGCGCACCTCACCCGGATTGCCAAATTCATTCCCCAGTTCGAAGCGCGGATGGACCCTGGCTTGGTCGCCTGCATCCGCAGTGGTGACACCATTTCGATGTCCGACTACCAGGAATTGCGCCTGCGCAAGATGGAATACGTCGCCGCCATCCATGCCTGGTTCCAGGATTGGGATTTTCTCATCACCCCGTCCGTCTCGGTTGCCGCTTTCCCGGCGGAACAGCTCATGCCGTCGGATTGGCCAAAGCATGACTGGGACTGGCTGAGCTGGGCGGAATTTTCCTATCCGTTCAACATGTCGTGGAACCCAGCCGCCAGCCTACCCTGCGGCTTCACCGCCGCCGGACTGCCGGTCGGCATGCAAATCGTCGGGCGCCGCTTTGACGATCTCGGTGTGCTGCAAGCCTCGGCTGCGTTCGAGGCTGCGCGGCCCTGGGCCGACAAGCGCCCGCCACTGGATGTTTGAAGTCCGCCCGATCGGCCGGCTGCGCACGCCGTGGAAAACCACCAGCGAATGCCCGCGCAACGGGCGCCGTGCCGATCCACCACCGGTTTGCCTGGTTGAACTCGACCCGGAATTCATCGACGGCCTGCACAGCATTGAAGGGTTTTCGCACCTGATTTTGCTGTACTGGCTCGACCGTGCTGGTGCCCCCGAGATGATTTTCACCCCGCCGCGCGACAGCGAACCGCGCGGGGTCTTTGCCACCCGCACGCCGCGCCGGCCCAACCCGATCGGGCTGTCGGTGGTGAAGTTCGACGGGTTGGCGGCGCCGGGGGTATTGCGGGTGCGCTATCTCGATTGCGTCGATGGCACGCCGCTGATTGATATCAAACCCTATCTGCCGACGACGGACGCAGAACCCGCCGCCAGCATGAGTTTCCAGGGCAAACCGCGCCCGTAAGCCGCGTTACAGGCTGGCGAGATACTCCATCGCCGCGCCGACCCCGCCCGCCCTATGCGGCACGCCGGCAATGCGCAGCGCCATTTCGACTGCGCCCAGAGTGCCGAGCACCATCGGCTCGTTCAAATCGCCGAGATGGCCGATGCGGAACACTTTGCCGCCAAGCTTGCCCAAGCCGCCGCCCAGCGACACGTTGAAGCGCTGGCTGCAAATCTGGCGGATCGCGTCGGCATCATGACCATCGGGCAGCAGCACCGCGGTGACCGAGTTCGATTCGCGGGTTTTGTTCTGGCAGAACAGTTCCGGGCCGTTATTGCCCGACCAGTGCCGCACGCAGCGCCGCACCGCTTCGGCGAGGCGGGCATGGCGGGCGAAGACCTCATCCAGGCCTTCCTCATCGATCAGCCGAATGGACTCGCGCAGGCCAAAGAACTGGTTGGTCGGCACGGTGCCGATAAAACTGCGCTGCTTGCGGGCCGCCATCGCTTTCCAGCTGAAATAATGCTTGGGCAGGGTCGAGGTTGCCGACGCCGCCATCGCCTTGTCCGACACACCGGTAAACGCCATGCCGGTCGGCAGCATCAGCCCTTTCTGGCTGCCACCCACGACAACGTCGATCTTCCATTCATCCATCCGCAGATCGATGCAGCCAAGCGACGATATCGTATCGACCAGCAGCAGGGCAGGGTGGCCGGCGGCATCCATAGCGGCACGGATCTGGTCAATCGGCACGGACATCCCGGTCGAGGTTTCATTCTGCACCACGCAGACCGCTTTGATGACATGGCCAGTGTCGGCGGCGAGGGTGGCACCCAGGGCAGCGATATCCATACCCTCACGCCAGTTGCAGGCCAGTTTTTCCACCTTCAGCCCAACATCGCGCATCATTCCGGACCAGCTTTCCGAAAACACCCCGGTTTCCGGCACCAGCACGGTATCCCCGGCTGACAGCACGTTCACCACCGCCGCTTCCCAGGCTGCGTGGCCCGAGCCGGTGTACATAAACATGTGCTGATTGGTTTTCATGATCCGCAGAATGCCGTCCCAGCATTCGTCGTAAAGCTTCATGAACTCCGGGGCATGGAAATCAACCGCGTGATGGCCGATGGCGTGCAGGATGGTCTCGGGGATGTTGGTCGGGCCGGGATTGGCGAAGAACAGGCGGCCGCGCGGCTTCTTGGTGGGTTGGGCGATGGTATCGAGCATGGCTGGCGTCCCCTTGAAAAAATTTAGCTGAAACTAACCCCGAGGCACCGGTCTGGCAAATGCGTCGCGCTCATCGGTGGCGCTATCCCCGCGCGTTCGCCACGCGGCGTTGCCATGCCGCGAGCGCGGGGGTAATCAGCAATTCCATCGTCAGGGCCGCCATCATTGCCGATGACGGGCTACCAATCACGGCCACCGATACCAACCGCCCGAGGCCGCCGGTGACGACGATAATGGTGAGCAGCCCAAAGCGGCGGCTGTGCCTTTCAATGCGGGGGATCGTGGACGCAAAGCCCAACCCGATAGCCAACAGCAGTCCGGAAAGATAGCGGAAATGGCTGTCGAAATCGGCCCCTCCCGCCGCTGCGCCGATCAAGCTGGGTCCGAGCAGGACGCCGCCCGCCCCCGCGCCAATCGGCCCCAGGCAACCGGCTGCGACGGCGCATTGTAAGGCGAA
>JACMOQ010000442.1 GCA_014377905.1 Acetobacteraceae bacterium
ACCGGAAGTGACCGGCTTCACTTCGGCGCCCAGCAGCTTCATGCGGAACACGTTCGGCGCCTGCCCGGCGACGTCGGTGGCACCCATATAAACCGTGCACGGCAGGCCAAACAACGCGCAAACCGTGGCGGTGGCAACACCATGTTGGCCGGCGCCGGTTTCGGCGATGATCCTTGTCTTGCCCATCCGCTTGGCGAGCAGGATCTGCCCCATGCAGGAATTGATCTTGTGCGCGCCGGTGTGGTTCAACTCATCACGCTTGAAATATACTTTCGCCCCGCCAAGCCGGTCGGTCAGACGTTGCGCGAGCCAAAGCGGGCTGGGACGGCCGACGTAATCCTTGAGATAGACATTAAGCTCCGTCTGGAAACTTGGGTCGGCCTTGGCGGCTTCGTAAGCGGCCTCAACCTCCAGCACCAGCGGCATCAGAGTTTCGGCAACAAAACGGCCGCCAAATTGGCCGAACCGCCCGCGGGCATCGGGGCCGGTTCGGAGTGAGTTGGCGGGGAAGGGGGAAAGGGGCTTGTTCAAGGGGTGTCTCCAGTCATCGCGGTGTCATACCGCGCCTTGGTTGGGCGTCAAGGCGAGGGGGGCCAAGAGGACTGATCGCGAGGGAGGCTGGCGTTCGGGTCGTGGGGCAAGACGCGATCGCTCCGGGTGAAATTGTCGAGGAATAGCACCAGATTTTGACCGCCGAGGTGGCGGATCGAAGGATAGAGCAGCCCGCGACGCCGGTCAGCAATCAATCGATCAGCGATCAACCAGCTTGGCGGGGTCCGTTGCTCGCTGCGGCGAGGAATTTCCAGTCGCAGGATGCGCCAGGAAGTTCGGCTTCATCCAGTTCGATGACGCCATCAATTTCGGTTTGGTATGCAACCAATGTTCCAGGCAATGTATATGGCGCGCCCTGGACATATTCGGCAAGTGCCGTCACTGGGTCGCCAGCAAGATAGAGTGCAGTGATTCCCGGTCGATTGAACCTCCCACCAAACATTGCGGCTCCCGAGCCACTGATCGGCTGGCTTGCCCAGCGAGGTCCATGAAAGCGGCAAAAGATGCGGTCCGGCGAAAGCCGAATCAACTTCACCCGGTCGCACCGTTTCTAAGATCTTCAAGAAACAGCATCACCGCGTCTGTCTGCCCTGCGGCCACAAGTTCGGCCGCGGTCTGGTGCCGGTAATCAGCAATCGGTTCGTTCATGAACCAGCAAATTGCACGATCGGTATCACCGGTGAGTTCGGTCGCCGAACTGATTACCTTCACCATCGCCCGCAGGCTTTCCTGCACTTTAGGCGATCCAGGATGCTTGCTCAGTGTATTACGATGAACCCCGGTCATGCTGGCGAGGGATTGCACGCTAAGACCCGCAAGTTTGGCAAAGCGCGCGGGCGACAGGTAAGGCGTGCTTGGCTCACGTAGGCGACCGAAGAGGGTGGTATCGAGCTTTTCAAGGGTTGCGGACATTGCATCAATCTCCTGTCTGCACAATATGCGCCCAATTCTCGCCCATTTCAAGCCCGCCCTACATCGTCGCCCCCAGCACCCAGGGCGCAAACTCCGCCGCCCCAAAATCAAACCCCTCACTCGCCGTCGCCTCGCCCGACGCGGTGCGCAGGATGAGATCGAAAATCCGTTGCCCGCATTGCTCGACGGTTTCATCCCCGTCGGCCACCGTGCCGCAATTGATATCCATGTCTTCCTCCATCCGCCGATACATCGCCGAGTTGGTCGCGAGCTTAATCGACGGCGCCGGCTTGCAGCCAAACACGCTGCCGCGGCCAGTGGTGAAGCACACCAGATTGGCCCCACCCGCCACCTGCCCGGTCGCCGCCACCGGGTCATAGCCAGGCGTATCCATGAACACAAAGCCACGCGCAGTCACTGCCTCGGCATACCCCACCACGTCCACCAGATTGGTGCTGCCGGCCTTGGCCATCGCGCCGAGCGATTTTTCCAAAATCGTCGTCAGCCCACCAGCCTTGTTACCGGGCGACGGATTGCTGTCCATTTCGGCCCCATTCTTGGCGGTGTAGTTCTCCCACCAGCGCATCAGCCCAACCAGTTTCTCCCCAACCGCGCGGCTTTCGGCGCGGCGGGTCAGCAAATGTTCGGCGCCATAGGTCTCCGGCGTTTCCGACAAGATCACCGCCCCGCCATGCCGCACGATCAGATCGCTGGCGATGCCCAGCGCCGGGTTGGCCGAAATCCCGGAATAGCCGTCCGACCCACCACATTGCAGTGCAACCGTCAGCCCGCCCACCGGAACCAATTCCCGCCTGGCCGTATTTGATTCCGCCAGCACTTCCCGCACGAAATCAATCCCCGCCTGCACCGTTTTCCGAGTGCCACCCATCTCCTGGATGTCCATCGCGCGCAGCCGGCCGGCCAAATTCTGTTCCGTCATCATCCCGCCAAGCTGGTTCACCTCACAGCCCAGCCCAAGCATGATCACGTGGCTGAAATTCACATGCCTTGCATAGCCGCCCAAAGTCCGTCGCAGCACCGCCAGCGGTTCCCGATCGGTCATCCCGCAACCGGTCTTGTGGGTCAGCGCCACCACCCCATCGACATGGGGGAAATCGGCCAGCGGATTGTGCCCGGTGAACGGGTTCTTCTTGAACGCATCGGCCACCATGTCGGCGACATGGGCGGAACAGTTCACGCTGGTCAGGATGCCGATATAGTTGCGCGTCGCGATCCGTCCGTCAGGTCGGCGAATGCCCATGAAGCTCGCCGGGGTGTCAAAAAACTGCGTCGCCACCGCATCCGCACCCCAGGCATAATCCTTCGCAAAGTCCCCCATGGCGATATTATGGACATGGACATGATCCCCCGGCGCGATCGGCCTGGTCGCGAAACCGATGATCTGCCCGTAGCGCCGAACCGCATCACCCGGCTGGTGCGACCGCACCGCAACCTTGTGGCCGGCCATGATGCGCGCGGTGGTCACTGTGTTGTCACCGACTGAAACTCCCGGCAGCAGCGAGGAACGGGCGATCACAACGGTGTCGTCAGGGTGTAGACGGATCACAACTGGCGCGTTAGTCATGCTAAGACTCCGAAGGGAAGAAAGCAAGTTCTTCTTGTGAACAAAAAGAACCAAAAAACTTTCTCTCACTATTTTGCCGCTGACTCGGGTCCCTCCGCAGACCCGAGCCAGCGGCAACAATTATTGAAGTTTTTTTGCTTCTTTGTTTTCAAACAAAGAAGGTCCTCCTTACGCTACCCCTTTGGAATCCTTCCGCGTCGCCGCCACCTGCATCTTGGCATAGGTCGCCATCAGCCCACTGTCATTGGCCAGCGTCGTCAGCCGGAACCCACGCGCAATGCACTTCGCCGCGTCAGCCGCGCCCGAGGTATGAATGCCCGCATAGATCCCGCGCTTGCCGCATTCCTTCAAAATCTTGTCGTAGATCTTCAGGATTTCCGGCTCATCCCGATCAAGCTTTGGCACCATGCCATAGGACAGCCCGAGATCGGACGGCCCGATGTAAACGCCCGCAACGCCCTCAACATCGAGGATCGCTTCGAGGTTCTTGATCGCGGTCTTGGTTTCGATCATCGGAATGCACAATGTCTCGGCGTTCGCGGTGGTCTGGTAGCTGGTCGCCTCGCCATACATACCAGCCCGGATCGGGCCGTTGCTGCGCACCCCCATCGGTGGATACTTGCAGGCCTGCACCAGGGCTTCGGCTTCTTTCTTGGTGTTGATCATCGGGCAGATGATCCCCATCGCCCCTCCATCAAGCGCCTTGCCGATAATCCCGGGCTCATTCCACGGCACCCGCACCATCGGCGTTACCGGATGGGCCTGCATCGCCTGGAAGCACTGCACCATCGACTGATAGTCCTGAACGCCGTGCTGCATATCGACGGTTATCGCGTCGAACCCGCATTGCGCCATGACTTCGGCCGAGAAGCCCGATGGAATAGCGAGCCAGCCATTGACGACGGCCTTGCCGGACGCCCACAGTTTTGCGACTTTTGTTGGCATTGGATGTGTTCCTTCCCTGAATAGGTAGCGATAACGCTAGGCGCGTGGCCGGGGCGGGTCAAATAAAGAAAGGCGCCAAATGTCGTATGCCGGCCCAATCATTGATGCACATCATCATCTCTGGAACCTCACCCTCAATCGCCACCGTTGGCTCGATGCCGGGGACCCGACCCTCGCCGCCCTCGGCGATCTCGACTATCTCCGCCACACCTACCTCCCCACGAATTTCCGCGCCGATGTCGGCGCTCATCATGTCGTCGGCAGTGTCCACATCGAAGCCGTATGGGATCGGGCGCGCAACGCGATCGAGGAAACCGAGTGGCTCGACAGCCTCGACAAATCCTACGGCGTCGCCGCGCGCTACATCGCCTACGCACCGCTCGCCTCCGCCGACGCACCGGCATTGCTGGCCGCCCAGGCTGCCCATCCGCGCGTCGTCGGCGTTCGCGAAACCATTCGCTGGCATCCCGATCCGGCGAAAAAATGGGCGGATGCCGGCCTCGTTGATCGCCCTGATTTCCGCGCAGGCGTTGCTGGCCTGGCCCACCATAATCTCGTTCTCGAATTGCTGATGAACCCGTATCAGGCTGGGGAAGTCGCAAGGCTTGCCCATGATTTTCCCAACCAGACCATCCTGATCAACCATTGCTGCACCCCCAATGATCGCGACGCCGCCGGCATCGCCCGCTGGCATGATGGCCTCGCGCTCCTCGCGGCCCAGCCCAACGTTGCAATCAAGGTCTCCAATTTCGGCGCCTACTCGCCCGACAAATCATTGCCGATCCTGCGCCAAACCGTGATGGGCTGCATCGACGCCTTCGGAACTGCCCGCGCCATGTTCGGCACCGACTATCCCGTCGCCCGCCGCAATATGGGCTATGGCGCGATGGTCGATGCCTTTGCCAGCATCATCGCCGAATTTTCCCCCGATGAACAACGCGCCCTGTTTCACGACACCGCCGCGCGCTATTACCGGTTCTAACCGGCGTCATGCCGAAACACGTTGGGCCAGGGCTGAAAACAGTTCAAAATTGGCGCGAACCAGCGCCGCCATCGGGCTGTCACCAAGCGCACAAAGCGCCCGCAACTTTGCCGGCTGATTGCGCCCGACCAGCAAAACCCCCAGCCCCGCCGAATGATCGAAGCGGAACGATGGATAGCGATCCGAAAGTTCCGCCCATAGCTTCCACACCCCGAAATCCTTCTCGCGGATCGCGGTGTCGTGAAACAGCACCACCCCGCGATCGGACACCTTCGGCAACCAGGTCAGGAAATCGTTGCGCACCGCATCATAGGTATGCAACCCATCAATGTGCAGAAGGTCGATCGACCCGTTATCGAACCCGGCCACGGCGTCTTCAAACCGCATGCGCAGCAGCATCGAAAAGAAGCCGTAATAGGTCTGGTTGAAGATATTAAGATCGTCAAACACCGCATCCGAATAAGTGCCAGTGTGGTCATCGCCCTGCCAGGTGTCGATCGCGAAGCATTTGGCAAACCGCCCGCGCGCGGCCGTGGCATGGCAAAAGCTCGCGTACGAAACGCCATGTTCGGTCCCGAGTTCCACAATGCAGCCGGGATGCGCGATATCCACCAGCCAATGGGCAAACGCCACGTGACCGTGCCAGGCGCTCAAATAGTCGGGGCGCCGCGACGCCCACAGCATCGCCTCCAGATCCGTCGGATCGAAGCTGAGGTCGTTCATCGGGGCCGGCAATCCAACATGTCCATATGGTCTGACCTTCGCATGCTCCCTCCTTTACCGCCACCTTCTTAACAATGCCCAGCCTTACCTTTCATTCGCCAGCCGCCATACCCTACCGCCGGGCCAACACGGGAAACGCAACCCCCGTTCCCAAAGTCTTTCCCGACCCGCCGCGGCCCAATTGCCAACTCCCTTCCGCAGCAATCCAAGGAAAATTTCGATAAATAATTACGATATCGTAACAAAATAGACGAGCCTTTACCCAATTCCCTCAAATTATGGTTGCTAAACCGAAATTTACGCCGGAAACCCCAGCCAGATCCGCGCTATCCCCCGCCGCCCAAACCCGTGGCGCCGGCGCGGCCGCCACCACCGCAAGCGGCGCCACCATTGTCGTCACCGCCGCCAAATCGTAGCCGAGCATCCGGCAAACCGGCCGCAACACCAGCCCAACCCCCGGCATTGCTGCAAGCAACGCCTGCATTTCCGGTTCGGCCAGCAAATGCGCCAATTGCAAGCCGTAGCCCGCAGCCTCGTGCCCCAGTTCCCGAACCAACCAGCCGCGCCCGGACGGTAATTGTAACCCCGGCGCCCGCCTGCCCGAACCACCGCCGGTTCCCGCCTTGCGCACCCGTACCTGCGGGACCAACGCCCGCTCGAACCGTCCCACAATCCGGGTCAGCCGGCGCCACAGCGGCACGATCAGCGCCACCAGCCGCGGCTGCTTCAAAAACCGCCGCGCCACCACCGCCGCCAGCCCAAGCAAAATCCCGCCCAAACGTCGGGCGAGATCATGCGCGCAATGGACTGGGGTTAATGGACTGGTCGAAAATGTCATGTCTAATTTAATAACTTATTTGCTCAGAAAATGCAAGCAGTTTTGCGGCTGCATTGCCAGCGCCGACCCCTCTACAAGTGGGAGCCGCGAAACCGCTTCGCGACCAGCCGCGCAATCGTCGCCGGGGCTTGATCGGGGATCGCGAAGACCGGGCTGGCGTTGATTTCGCACAACACATAGATGTCTGCCCCCGTGGCATCGCGCGGCCCATAGAGAAAATCGGGGTCCCAGATGATCGGCAGGGA
>JACMOQ010000443.1 GCA_014377905.1 Acetobacteraceae bacterium
CCGTCCGGCAGCTTGTCGATGACAAGCTTATCCCCCGGCCGTAACCCGAGATGGGCGAGCACATCCTTCCGCAAGGTCACCTGGCCCTTAGCGGTGATTGTCAGCGTGATCATCGCAGCACCTGTTTGAACATCCATCCGAAGCGTAAGGCAAATCCCCCTTACCCACCAGCATTTTCCGCCTTGCGCACCACCACCCCAATCGAGGTCGTCGTCACCGCCGCCACCTGCAATTTGATATGCGGCAGTGCCTGCTGATAGGGCGGCAGATCAATCACTTGATCCAGCTCGGAAAAGCCCGGATGGGTGTTCAGCGTCCACACCGTATGGCCCTGCGCGCGCAACCGGGCAAACAGGCGTTCAAAGTCGCGCTTGCGGAAGATCGACAGCCCGAGGCTTTCATAAGTGCCATCGTTGGAATCAAGATTGAACTCGGTGGTGTGCACCGCGATGCCCCCTGGCCGCAGGCAGTCCAGGCTGTTTGCAACAAAATCCAGCCCGTGCTCGATCGACCCGAGATGCTCAAAACAGCAAGATGACCAACACGCGTCGAAATCACGCAAATCGTCCGGGATGTGGTTCATGTCGGCGGCCTTGAAGGCAACCCGGGCAAGAAAATCCGCCTCGGAAACGATGTCGGGATGCCACAGGTCGCGCAGCGTCGCGCTGTGCTGGTTGGTTCCGGCCCAGCCTTGCTGGTCGTGCACGTCGTTCGGCGCGTCAGTTGCCAGCACCGCTGCGCCATATTTCGCCAGCAACGATGGTATCGGCTCGCGCCCGGTCCCGAACCCGAGGGCGCGTTTGCCTGACGCCAGCACATTTTCAAGTCGCAGCACCTGCAAAATATAAGCCCACTCCCAGAACTTGCGGTGCCGGTCGGCGGGGATGCCGAGTTCCGCGCACCAGGCCCGATACACCGGTTCATCGAACTGATCGGCGGTGCAAAGCTGTGACACCGGGGCGGCAAGGGTCGGTGAGGCGAAGGTGAACGGGATACCCGCCTCGGCGGGCGGGCGCAGCAGGAATAACGGCGCCCGATAAGGCGGCGCTGGCACGGCATCGGTTTGCGGCCCGGCGCCCCGCAGCCTGGTCCAGAAATTCATATTTGTGCGGCCCTTGCTGCGATCTTACTCCGCATTCTACCCTCGACCCATGGCACACCGCAACGCTTCATGCTCCCTTACCCCCAACCACCCGGGAGCGCGCGTGTCCATGTCCGTAGATATTTTTGACTACATCATCGTCGGTGGCGGTGCCGCCGGATCAGTGCTCGCCAACCGGTTGACCGAGGATCTGGGCACGACCGTCTGCGTGCTCGAAGCCGGCCCTCCCGACAGCAACCCGTGGATCCATGTCCCGGCCGGCTTCACCAAGACCTTGTTCAACCCGAAAGTGACGTGGCAGTTCAAGACCGAACCCACCGAATGGACCAGCGGGCGCGGCATTGCCACGACCCAGGGGCGCACCCTCGGCGGGTCAAGCTCGATTAACGGGATGGTCTATAATCGCGGCCAGAAGGCGGATTACGACCACTGGGCGCAGCGTGGCAATCGCGGCTGGGGCTATGCCGATGTCCTGCCCTATTTCCGCCGCAGCGAACGCCGGGTGGGCGCTGCCGATGACAAATACCACGGCCGCGACGGCAATATTCCGGTCACCGACATGGACTGGATCCACCCGCTCTGCGAGGCGTTCATCGACGGTGCCGCCGAGCAGGGCCTGCCGCGCAACCCCGATTATAATGGCGCAACCCAAGAAGGCGTCGGCTATTTTCAGCGCGCCATTCAGGGCGGGCTGCGGCGCAGTGCCGCGCAACAATTCCTCCATCCGGCCTGGGCCCGCGGCAATCTCGATGTCCGCACCAATGCCCGGGCACGGGCGATTATCCTTGATGGCAAGCGCGCGGTGGGAGTGCGCTACATTGAAGATCGTAGCGGCCGGCCAATGCGTGAGGTACGCGCCCGGCGCGAAATTATTCTGAGCGCCGGCACCGTCAACACCGCCCGTCTGCTGCAAATCTCGGGCATCGGGCCGGCAAAGCTTTTGCAATTGCTCGGCGTGCCGGTTCTGCACGATCTCGCCGGCGTTGGGGAGAATTTCCGCGATCATTACAGCGCCCGCATCGTTGCCCGCGCGAAGAACGTTACCACGATGAATGAACTGTCCAAGGGGGTGAATTTGCTTGGCCAGATCGCGCGCTGGGCGATCGGCAAGCCGTCCATTCTCGCGGTCGTGCCGTCGCTGGTGCACATCTTCGCGCGGTCCTCGCCGCATTTGGCTGACCCTGACCTGCAAGGCGTCTTCACCCCGGCAAGCTACAAGGCCGGCAAAACCTATATCCTCGACGATTATCCCGGCATGACCATCGGCTTCTGGCCGCACCGCCCGGAAAGCAGCGGCCATGTCCGTGCGGTTTCCACCGATCCGTTCATCGATCCGATCATCCAGCCCAATTATCTGACCCACAAGACCGACCGCGACGTGCTGCTCGCCGGGTTGCGTCTGGCCCGCAAGCTGCTGGCAACCGGTCCGATGGCGCAATATTTCGACAGCGAGCAATTGCCCGGCGCCAACGTGCAATCGGATGACGAATTATTGAACTTCGCCCGCGAATACGGCACCACCACCTATCACCTCATCGGGACTGCCCGCATGGGACCGGCGACCGACCCGACCGCGGTCGTCGATGACCAGTTGCGCGTGCATGGCCTGGAAGGCTTGCGGATCGCCGATGCGTCAGTGATGCCGTCCATGCCATCGGCCAACACCTATGCCGCCACCATGATGATCGCCGAAAAAGCCTCCGACATGATCCGTGGCAAACCCGCCATGGAAGCGGCCGTGGGAGTGGACTAGCACCATGCTCGACACTGTTCTGGCCGAGGCGCGCAAATTCCTCGGCGACCGCATCACCACCAATACCGGCCTGCGCGACCATCATGCCCACGGCCAGGATACCAACCCGCCGGTGCGGCCGGACGCAGTGGCGTTCATCGAAACCACCGAAGAAGCATCGAAGCTTTTAGCCCTGTGCCATGCGGCCAACATCCCTGTCGTGCCGTTCGGCACCGGCACCTCGCTCGAAGGGCATGTCACCCCGGTGCGCGCTGGCATCAGCCTCGATGTTTCACGCATGACGGCAGTGCTGGAAGTGAACCCCGAAGACATGGATTGCCGGGTCCAGGCCGGCCTTACCCACCGCAGTCTCAACACCGAATTGCGTGATCAGGGCCTGTTCTTTCCGGTCGATCCGGGGGCGGACGCCTCATTGGGCGGCATGTGCGCCACCCGCGCCTCCGGCACCGCTGCCGTCCGTTACGGCACCATGCGCGAAAACGTCATGGGGTTGACCGTGGTGCTGGCCGATGGCCGCATCATCAAGACCGGCGGCCGGGTGCGCAAATCCTCCACCGGCTATGACCTGACCCGACTATTTGTCGGCTCGGAAGGCACGCTCGGCGTCATCACCGAAATCCAGTTGCGCCTGCACCCGATCGCGGAGGCGATTTCAGCGGCCGTCTGCCAGTTCCCCACCCTTGGCGATGCAGTCGAGGCGGTGATCGCCATCATGCAGGCCGCAATTCCCGTAGCCCGCATCGAACTGCTCGATGATGTGCAAATGGGTGCCTGCATCGCCTACTCCAAGCTCGAAGGTTTCTCTGCCGCACCGACCTTGTTCTTTGAATTCCACGGCACCCCCGCTGGCGTCGCCGAACAGGCCGCCGCCGCCGAAGCCATCGCCCAAGACTACCACGCGCGCGGGTTCGAATGGACAACCGACCCCGACAGCCGCGCCAAACTCTGGCGCGCCCGACACGATGCGTATTGGGCAGCCCTCGCCCTCAAGCCCGGCCACCAAGGCCTGGCGACCGACGCCATCGTGCCGATATCCCGCCTCGCCGAAGCCATTCTCGGCGCGCAACACGATATCGCCGCATCCGGCCTCACCGCACCCATCGTCGGCCATGTCGGTGACGGCAATTTCCACACCGTCATCCTGGTGCCCGACGAACCCGATGGCCTGGCCCGCGCCTGGGCGCTCGACAAGAAAATCGTCGCCCGCGCGGTCGCACTCGGCGGGTCGTGCAGCGGGGAACACGGGGTCGGGCTGGGCAAGCGGGAGTTTCTCGAAGCCGAACATGGGGTTGAGACTTTAGCGGTGATGCGCAGCGTGAAGGCGGCTTTGGACCCAAAAGGGATTCTTAATCCTGGGAAGATATTTTTGAATTGAAGGCGAGCGCGTTCTTTTTGTGAACAAAAAGAACCAAAAAAACTTCATCAATTCCTGGCCGTTGGCGTGCCTCCTCGCCCAGCTTCCGTCGTCATTGCGAGCCCTTGCGAAGCAATCCATCTTTCTGCAACTGCGAATTTTCTATATTTATTACGATATCGTAACAAATAGGGCGCAATTCACCTTCACCGCTCACACATACACCATTCGCCCACCCGGCCCCAGCACCAGCCCGGCCGGCGCCTCCATTATCGGCGCCGCCCTTGGCACCAGCCAAACTGCGGCGGGCTTGCGCGTCCTGCGCAGTCCCACCCCCAACATTCGACAGAGCGGGCGCAGCAATCGCCCCGCCTGCGGCACCGCGGCAAGAAATGCCTTGCATTCCTCCTGCGACAGCAAATTCTCCAACTGCGCGCCATAGGGCGCCGCCTCGCGCACCGCCACCAAAAGCCACGCCGGCACAGTCGGAAGCTCAGACGCGCCACGACCACCGGCCCGTACCTCGCCCGCGCGGGATTTGCGCGCCGTCGGCAACATCCCCGCCCGCCACAGCGCAATCAACCGTTCCAGCCTGGTGCGAATGCGCCCAATCCTAACCCATACCGCCACCAGCAGCACCGTCAGCGCCCGCTCACGCGCTGCCACGACCGCAATCGCGGCTTGCAGGCTCGACAGGAGGTGGGAGAAAGTGATCATGATTAATACTAACATCTGATCACATTTTATGTCCAGAAAAATTAACATGGAGCCCATCAAAAATCCTTTAAGGCACCCAAGGAGTATTCCATCATCGTAAGGCAAGCCGAGGTAATCCGTGCACGGACGCACCAATCCTCCCCCAACCCTTGGCATCCCCCCCGTCCCGTCATACGCTCCCGCTGGACAGAACAGGGAACCATCGAATGGGCAAACTCACCGGCAAGGTCGCCGTCATTACCGGCGCCAGTCGCGGTATCGGCCAGGCCATCGCCGAACTTTTCGCGGCCGAGGGCGCCAAAGTGGTCTGCGCGGCCCGCACCCTGCATGACGGCGAACATCCGCTCGAAGGCCCACTCACCAGCACCGTTGCCGCGATTAAGGCCAAGGGTGGGGAGGCGATAGCGGTGGCCGCCGATGTCTCGACCGAGGCTGATTGTTTGCGCCTGATCGCGGCCGCGCGTGCCGCTTACGGGCCGATCGATATTCTGATTAATAACGCGGCGGCAAACGCCTATGTGCCGACCAAGGATTACCCGACCAATCGCTGGGTGCGCAATTTCGCGGTTAATGTGCATGCCCCGTTCATCCTGTCCAAGGCGGTGCTGCCGGACATGATCGCCAAGGGCGCCGGTGCGATCATCAATATCAGTTCGGGTGCCGCGATCGGGCCGGGCAGGGGGCCTTATACCGACCAGGTCGCGCGTGGCGGGGTGTTGTATGGCGCGACCAAGGCGGCGCTGGAACGGATGACCCAGGGGATGGCGCAGGAAGTTTCCAGCTATGGCGGAATTACGGTTGCGGCTTTTTCCCCGAGCCAGGTGGTGCCGACGCCGGGCACGGTGTTCTTCAAGCTGGTGTCCGGCATGGACGACCCCAAAAGCGAGCCGCCGAGCATGATGGCCAACGCCGCGTTGCTGCTGGCAACCCAACCGGCGGCCAAGGTCAACGGGCGGGTGACCTACAGCCAGCAAATCCTCAAGGAATTCGGCTGGATTGCCGACGGCAAGGGGCGCGGGATGGACATCAAGGGATCGGGCTATTCGCTGATCTGACCGCCACCCCCCTCGCAACGATGGCGAAATAAAATGCAGGAGGACAGAACCATGCAGACCTATCGCGTCCAAGCCTACAACACCGCCCAGGAATCCGAGAACAAAATCCATGATGACTCCGTCGCCAAGCGCTTCGGGTTCACCGGTGGCCTGGTGCCGGGCGTTGACGTCTATGCCTACATGACCCAGCCGCCGGTCGCCCGCTGGGGCCGCGCCTGGCTTGAACGTGGCACCGCCGAATGCCGCTTTGGCCGCCCGGTCTATGATGGCAAATTCGCCGATGTGGTGCCGTCCGCCGATGGCGATGGCATGACCCTGCACGTCGCCAGTGACGGCCTGGATTGCGCCACCGGTCGCGCCGATTTCCCAGCCCCCGAGGCGCCGCCGCCGCCCAGCGCTTTTCCGCATCGCGCCCCGCCCGCCCAACGCCCGCCCGCGTCCGAAACCAGCCTGCCGGTCGGGGCGCTTTTTGGCATGACACCGTTGCTGTACGACGAAGAACTGGCCGTGAAATATTTGCGCGACCTGCGCGAAAGCTTGCCGCTTTACGACGCCGAAAAACTCGTCCATCCAGGCCTGATCTTGCGCATGGGCAATTGGGTATTAAGCGCAAACGTCACGCTCGGGCCGTGGATCCATGTCGGCAGCCAGGTGCGCCATTTCGCCACCGGATCGGTCGGTGATACCATCGAAGGCCGCGCCCAGGTGGTCGCCAACTAC
>JACMOQ010000444.1 GCA_014377905.1 Acetobacteraceae bacterium
CGCGATCGTCGCAGCGGCGCTGCACTACTATGCCGATCATAGCATCACCCTCGCCGGGCACATGCGCTATGACCCCGGCCGCAAATGGCGCGATCTGCCACCGGGGGAGCTTTACCCGCAGGGCATGGGTTTTGCGCAGGAAATCGCGCCGCTTTACGCGCAAGTTCGCGCCGCATGTCCTGAAACCGCCGACGGCGTGTTTATTGCCGGCACCGGGTTTCGCTGTGTCGGGATACTCGATGCGCTGGAGCGCGATCTGGCCCGCCCGGTGCTGTCGGCCAATCAGGTCAGTTTGTGGCACTGCCTGCGGCGGGCGGGGGTGCGGACGCCGGTTGCGGGGTATGGCGGGTTGCTGAAGCTTTAATCCGGGGCGGCCAGCGCGCAGCTTGTGCGACTCCGGGCGGCGGATGCAGTTGATGAACCCCATCCGGGCGATCCGCACCGCAGCATCGGGCAGATGGTTAGTTGACACTCGGCGATGAAGTGTCCGAGTTCCCCGGTCAGGCCTGCCATGGGATTTTTTCTCGTGCTGGTTGGGGCTGGTTCGTGGTCCGATGCTGCACCCGCGCCGCCGGCTTGGGCAAACAGGAGGGCCGTGCCCCAGCCATGACCCGTGCCCTGTGGCCGCGAACAATCGCACGCCTGCCGCCCCGTCAGGGGGCTGCCTTCCTCAGCCTGTTCTTCTTTCCCTGCATCGCCCAGGCAATTCTGTTGACCGTACTGCCGCTCGGCGCATTGCGGCTGCTTGGCACGCCGCGCGCGGTGACGGTGCTGTACGCGGTTGCGGGACTTGCTGCGGTGGTCGGGCGGTTCAGCATCCCGATCATGGTTCGCCTGATTGGGCGTCGCCATGTTTTTGCGTTGGGAACACTCGCGCTGATTGCCAGTTCCCTGCTGTTTACCCTCGATGTGTTGCCGGCCTTTGCTGTGGCCCTGGTGCTCAATACGGTGGCGATCGCGTGTCTCGACGTCACCAGCCAGCTCTATCTGCTCGACAACGTCCCCCGCGAGGCATTGCGGCATTTCGAACCGATGCGGATCTTTTCTGCCGCCGCCCCCTGGACCTTTGGCCCGTGGCTTGGCGTCTACCTCCAGGGCAATCTCGCCTTCTCCGCGCCCTACATCGTTGTAATTGCTAGCGCGGTGGCACTATTTGTACTATTTCGCGTGCTTGATTTGTCCGAGAGCCCAGCTATCGCGTCCCGCAAGGCGGCGAACCCGTTGCACTATTTGCCACGCTTCTTTGCACAACCCCGCCTGCTGCTGGCCTGGGCCTTGGCGTCGGCACGGTCATCCTGGTGGAGCATGTTCTTTGTTTACGCGCCGATCCTGGCCGTGACCTCGGGCCTGAGCCCCGAAACCGGTGGCCTGGTGGTGTCGATCGGCACAGCGTGGACCTGGCTGGTGCCGCTTTGGGGCTGGACCGGGCGGCGCTTTGGCCTACGTGCGTTGATGCGGGCTGGTTATGCCGGCACCGGCATGCTCAGTATTGCCGCCGCTATTGCCGCCGACCAGCCGGGGCTTGGTGCGTTTTTCCTGGTGATGGCGGCGTGCTGCGCAGGCGCGCTCGATGGCGCCGGAAATCTGCTGTTTCTGCGTGCCGTCCATCCCTATGAGCGCGCTGAGATGACAACGGTTTTCGCGAGTTACCGCGATGTTACCCAGGTAGCGCCACCGCTGGTTTGCTCGTTGCTGCTGGCCTTTTTCGCTCTGCCCTCGGTCTTTGTCGCCTCCGGCACCGTCATGCTCGCCTCTGCCGTGCTCGCCGCCCGCATTCCGCGCCGGCTGTGACTGCCATTCTCAATAGTTGGGAGATCGCCCCGTGACCAAGATATTCTCGCTCGACGGCAAGGTGGCTCTGGTAACCGGCGCGTCGCGCGGTCTGGGGCGGGCCATGGCGTTGGCGCTTGCAAGCTGTGGCGCCCATGTCGTTGTCCATGGCCGCAATCCGGCGGGTATTGCGGCGACGCGGACAGCCATCCTTGCGGCGGGCGGCACGGCGACGGCGATGGCGTTCGATACCACCGATATTCCTGCCGCCAATGCCGCGATTGACCGGATCGAAGCCGAGCTCGGCCATCTCGACATCCTGGTCAACAATGCCGGCTACGACAACGCCAAGACGGCGAGCGAGGCGACCAACGCCGAGTGGGACGAGATCATCAACGTCGACCTCAGCGCCTGTTTCCGCCTCGCCAAACGCGCCTCGGTCGGGATGATCGCCCGCGGCTGGGGGCGGATCATCAATATATCCTCGATCAACGCCCATATCGCGCGGGACGCCAATGCCAATTACTGCGCCGCCAAGGCGGGGCTGGAAGGGTTGACCAGGGCGCTGGCGGTTGAATGGGGGCCGAGCGGGATCACTGTCAACGCGATCGCGCCGGGCTACATGATGACGCCGGATAATCTGGACACGCTCTTGTGCGCCGACC